>NZ_JBPCSJ010000358.1:0-18412 GCF_051007235.1 Hydrogenophaga sp.
CTGGCTCTCAGCCCAAATGCTACCACCGTGCCGCTCCAGAATGCGGCGCGTGAGGGCCAACCCGATGCCGGTGCCCTCGAACTCGGTGGCGCGGTGCAGGCGCTGGAACACGCCGAACAGCTTGGAAGCGTATTTGGTGTCGAAGCCCACGCCGTTGTCACGCACGTAGAAGGTGTAGCCCACGGCGGGATCCACGCTCCAGCCCACTTCGATGCGGGCCCGCTCGCGCGGGCGGGTGTACTTGAAGGCGTTGCCCAGGAGGTTGGCCCAGACCTCGCGCAGCAGGAGGGCATCGCCCTGCACCACCGGCAGGTCGGGCGCGATCACCCAGTCCACCACGCGGCCCTGGGTGTCGTGCGCCAGCTGGCTGACCACGGCGTCGACCAGCAGAGTGAAGTCCACCGCGGTCAGGTTGACGGCCGAGCGGCCCAGGCGCGAGAAGGCCAGCAAGCCGTCGATCAGCTGGCTCATGTGACGGGCGGAGCCGCCGATGGTGCTCAGGTACTTCTGCGCGGTGTCGTCCAGCTGGCCGGTCAGGTGCTCTTCGAGCAGGCTCACGAAGCTGGAAATGTGGCGCAGCGGCGAGCGCAGGTCGTGCGAGACCGAGTAGGAACACGACTCCAGGTCCTTGTTGGCCGCCAGCAGCTGCTCGGTACGGTCGGCCACGCGGTTCTCCAGCTCGTCGTTGATGTTGCGCATCAGGTCGTCGAGCCGCTTGGCATCGGTCATGTCGCGGTTGATCTTGGCAAAGCCCTTGAGCTCGCCGTGGTCGTCGCGCAAGGCGATCAGCAGGGAGTGCGACCAGTACTCGCTGCCGTCCTTGCGGCGGTGCCAGCTCTGCAGCTCGTGCTGCCCGCGAGAGGCGGCCAGCCGCATCATCTGGTCGGCGTTTTCCATCGCTTTGCGCGGCTGGTCGCGCTCGAACAGCAGCGAATAGTGGCGCCCCAGCATCTCGGTGGGCGAGTAGCCCTCCATGCGCTGCGCGCTGTCGGTCCAGTCGGTGATCAGGCCCTGGCTGTCCAGGAAGAAGATGCAGTACTCGCGCAGGTTGTCCACCATCAGGCGGAAGCGCTGCTCGCTCTCCAGCAGTTCGAGCGAGCGCTCCTGGATGCGTTGCTCCAGTTCGTCGTTGAGCTGGTTGACGCGCTCTTCCACCCGTTTGCGTTCGGTGATGTCCACGATCTGCACGAACACGCCCTGCACCAGGCCTTCGTGGATGTCGGGCAGGTAGTTGGCGTTGATGAAGATCGATTCGCCGCTGACGGTCTTGCGCCAGGCTTCGAAATGCTGGGCCTGCCCGCCCAGCGCCGCCTGCATGCGCGGGCCGATGTCGGCCCAGACCTCGGCGGGTACCACTTCGCTGATGTGGATGCCCAGCATCTTGGCCGGGTCCAGCCCGTAGATGCGCAGGTGCTCGGCGTTGGCAAAACGAAAGCGCAGCATCGCGTCCAGGTAGGCGATCATGCCCGGCACGTGGTCGGTGATGGTCTGCAGGAAACGCTGGTTCTCGCGCAGGGCGATCTCGGCCGACTTGCGCGCGGTGATGTCCACCACCGTGGTGTTGCTGTGCAGGAAGTGGCCGTTGGCGTCGCGCACCGCTGCCGACGACAGCAGCGCGTGGAATACCGAGCCGTCCTTGCGGCGCATCTCGTACTCGGCGCCGCCGAGCACGCCGTCGCGCAGCAGGCGGGCCATGCGCTCTTCGAGCAAGGGCACGCGCGAGGGCAGGGTGATGTCGCGGAAGTTCAGTTGCCCGACCACGTCTTGGCGGTCGTAGCCCAGCCACTGGAGTTCGGTGTCGTTGATCGCGACGAAGACCCCGTTGACGTCGAGCGAGTGGTAGCCACAGGGCGCCTGGTTGTACAGCGCCTGAGCCTGCTGCAGGGCTTCGCCGAGCTGGCGGTTGGCGTCCTGTACCCGGTCCTCCGACGCTTTGCGCTCGGTGATGTCCAGCATCTGGATGAACACGCCGTGCACCTGGCCGTCGTGCCGGTAGGGCGTGTATTCGATGCTCGCGTAGAAGCGGTGGCCGTCGGGGAAGACGCGCTCGCCTTCGAACTGCTGCGACTCGCCGCGCAAGGCGGCGGCCAGCTTGGGCTGCGCGAAGGCGTAGTCCTGCGGACGGGCGATCTCGCTCAGGTGCCGGCCCACCAGCGCCGCCGGATCGCCGCCCACCCACCGGGCGTAGCTGGCGTTGGCGAAGTGGCAGATCAGTGCGCTGTCGAAGAACGCCAGCTGCACCGGCACGCTGTTGGTGATGGTCTGCAGGAAGGTGCGCTGGGCGTCCAGCGCGTGCTCGGCAGCCTTGCGCTCGGTGATGTCGACCAGCGTGTTGTTGGTGCGCACGAAGGCGCCGCGCTCGTCGGTCACGGCGGTGCTGCTGAGCAGGGCCACAAAGCCCGACCCGTCGCGCCGCCGCATGTTCAGCTCGGCCGCGTCCAGCTTCTCGCCCGCCACCAGGCGGCGCAGCCGCTCCACCACCTGCGGCACGTGTTCGGGCTGCACGAAGTCGCGGAAATGCTGGCGGCCCACCACTTCGTCTCGGGTACAGCCCAGCCAGTCGAGTTCGGTCTGGTTGATCAGCACGAAGATGCCGGACGCATCGACCGAGTGGTAGCCACACGGCGCCTTGTTGTACAGGGCCTGGGCGTCGCTCAGGGTCTGGCGCAGGCGTTCATTGGTCTCGGCCAGGGCTTCGGTGCGCTCCTGCACGCGGGCTTCCAGCTCGTTGTTGAGCCGGTGGATGTGCTCCTGCTGCCGGTGTTGTTCGGTGATGTCGCGCGAGACGGCCAGCAACATCACCGGTTCGCCGCGGTTGTCGTGGATGGGGGACACCACCGTGTCCCACCACTTGGGCGTGGCTTTGAACGTTTCACCGAACGCGACGAAGCGGGCGGTCTCGCCCCGCCGTGCGCTGGCCACGGCCTGCCGGGCCTGGGTCTCGTTCTCGTCCTTCCACCACTGCGTCCAGTCGCTGCCACGCACCTGTTCGAAGTCATCGACCTCCACCAGGTGGCAGCCGCGCGTGGTCATCTGCAGGACATGGCCTTCCAGGTCCAGCACCTTGGTGCAGTCGGGGCTGCTGGCGATGATCTGGCGGTTCAACTCTTCCTGGATCAGGGCGTCGGCCTGCAGCACACGCAGCGAGCTGATGTCCTGCACGAAGCCGATGTGGCCGATCAGAGCGCCCTTCTCGTCGAGCTGTGGCACGTTGCGCACCTGCAGGTGGGCGGTTTCGCCGTTGGAGCGGATCAGGCGGAACTCGACGCTCAGGCTGTCGCTGCGCGCGATGCTCTGGGCCCAGTGTTGCTGCACGCGTTCCAGGTCCTGCGGGTGCACCAGCCGCAACCAGCCCAGGTTGGTGAACGCTTCGGGCTGCAGGCCAAAGATGCGCTGCAGGGCCTCGTCCACATGGGTGAGCAGGCCGGTCGGGTCGACGCGGAACACGCCGATCGGGAACACGCTGGCCAAGGCGGCCAGCAGGCCTTCGTACTCGAGTTTGGCCAGCGGCTCCACGCCTTTGCCTGTGGCGCGCAACGACAGGTCCAGCGGTGCTGGCAGGGTGATCTCATGACCGTCGGTCGTGCCGACCAGGTGCTGCGCGTGCTGGCGCCGCAGGTGGGCGTTCTCTGCGCGCAGCGCTTCGATTTCGCGTTCCAGCGCCTGCACCTGTGCCTGGCGTTCGTCCGCATCGGGCTGCGGGCGACCAGGGGTCAGGGTGGGCAGGGCGCTCATGTCCTGCAATGTACCCGAGCCCTCCCGGGGTCAACTGTGAAATATGACAGTCAGAACCGGGGCAATTCCGGGAATGGCAGGCGGCCTCCGCGCACCAGCATCTTGCCGTATTCGGCACAACGCTGCGCCGTTGGTATGACCTTGCCGGGGTTCAGGAGTGCTTTGGTATCAAAGGCATGCTTGACGGCGAACATCAACGCGTTTTCCTGCGCGCTGAACTGTACGCACATGCTGTTGAGCTTCTCCACGCCCACGCCGTGTTCCCCGGTGACGGTGCCACCCATGGCCACGCTGGTTTCCAGGATCTCGGCGCCGAACTGCTCGCAGCGGTGCAGCTGGTCGGGGTCGTTCGCATCGAACAGGATCAGCGGGTGCAGGTTGCCGTCGCCGGCGTGGAACACGTTGGCGCAGCGCAGGCCGTATTTCTGTTCCATGTCGGCGATGGCGAACAGGATGTCGGCCAGGCGCTTGCGCGGGATCGTGCTGTCCATGCACATGTAGTCGGGGCTGATGCGGCCGCTGGCCGGAAAGGCGTTCTTGCGCCCGCTCCAGAAGCGCAGGCGCTCGGCCTCGTCGCGGCTCACCGCGATGGCGGTGGCGCCACAGCCGCGCAGCACCGCGCTCATGCGGCCGATCTCCTCTTCCACCTCCTCGGGCGTGCCATCGCTCTCGCACAGCAGGATGGCGGCGGCGTCCAGGTCGTAGCCGGCCTTCACGAAATCTTCCACCGCCGCGGTCATGGGTTTGTCCATCATCTCCAGACCTGCCGGGATGATGCCGGCCGCGATGACGGCGGCCACCGCGTCGCCGGCCTTCTGGATGTCGTCGAAACTGGCCATGATGCAGCGCGCCAGCTGCGGCTTGGGCACCAGCTTCACGGTGACTTCGGTGGTCACGGCCAGCATGCCTTCGCTCCCGATCACCAGCGACAGCAGGTCCAGCCCGGGCGTGTCCAGCGCGGTGCCGCCCAGGGTGACGGGCTCGCCCTCGACCGTGAAGCCGCGCACCTGCAGCACGTTGTGCACCGTCAGGCCATATTTCAGGCAGTGCACGCCACCGGAGTTTTCGGCCACGTTGCCGCCGATGCTGCAGGCGATCTGGCTGCTCGGGTCGGGCGCGTAGTACAGGCCGTGCGGCGCCGCGGCTTCGCTGATGGCCAGGTTTCGCACGCCCGCCTGCACCACCGCCGTGCGCGAGCGCGGATCGATCGACAGGATGCGGTTGAATTTGGCCAGCGACAGCGTCACGCCCATGGCGTGCGGCATGGCGCCACCCGAGAGACCCGTGCCGGCCCCGCGCGCCACCACCGGCACGCCCAGCCGGTGGCACACCCGCAGCGCGTCGGACACCTGGGCCTCGGTCTCGGGCAGGGCCACCACCAGCGGTCGCTCGCGGTAGGCGGTCAGCCCGTCGCATTCGTAGGGTACGGTGTCCTCGGGCTGCCAGAGCAGGGCGTGGGCCGGCAGCACGGCCTGCAAGGTGCGCACCACCTCGGCCTGGCGGGCAGCGCGCTCGGCGCGGGTGACTTCGGCGGGGGCGGTGGGGGCGTTCATGCGGCGCAGTGTACGGCGGCCCGCCGCGCGGTGCATTGAAGAAACTTGCAGCACCGGTTGAGCAGGTTTGAGGTGCGTCAAACACCGGGGTCTTGAAAAGCGCGGGGCTGCGTCTATCTGTTTCACACGGAGCCGGCAGGACCGGCTCCTCCCCACCACCCATCCGTTTCAAGGAGTGCACCATGAACCACCTGATCGCCCGTTCCGGCCTGTTCGACGACTTCTTCAAGGACGTCGCCCCTGGCTTCTATGTTCGCCCTCTGCACGGCGACAACCTGCCCTCGCCCTCGCAGATCAAGATCGACGTGAAGGAAACGCCGTCCGCCTACACCGTGGTGGCCGAGGTGCCTGGTGTGGCCAAGGAAGACATCCACGTCACGGTCGAAGGCAGCGTGGTGACGCTGCGCGCCGAGGTCAAGCAGCAAGACAGCCAGACGCAGGACGAGAAGGTGCTGCGCACCGAGCGGTACTACGGCGCCGTGGCCCGCAGCTTCCAGCTGGCGACCGACATCGACAACGAGAAGTCGAAGGCCAAGTACGAGAACGGTGTGCTGACGCTGACGCTGCCGAAGAAGGTCGCCCTCGCGGGTCAGCGCTTGAACATCGAGTGATCAGCTCAGCGATTTCTTGAGCCACTCGGCAAAGGCGGCGCATTCCCAGCGGTCCATGGTGCCGGTGCGCCAGCACAGGTAGTGCGCGTGCGGGCTGGGCACGTGGCGCGGGTACAGCGGCACCAGCGTGCCGTTCTCCAGCCAGGGGGCGGCCAGCTTCAGCCGCACCAGTGCGATGCCCATGCCCACAGCCGCGGCGTCACACATCAGGCCGATGTCGTTGAACTGCGAGCCGTCCACCGGCTCGGGCCAGTCCAGATCGTGCGCCGCAAACCAGGTGCGCCAGGGTTCCAGCGGGCTGCGCAGCAGCGGCACGCCTTCGAGGTCCTGCTGTGTTTCAAACGGGCCACGCTCGCGCGCGAAAGACGGCGAGGCCAGCGGCGTGACCTCGTCCTTCATCAGGCACACGTGTTCCACGTCCGCGTAGCGACCGGTCCCGAACCGGACGGTCAGGTCGGCGTCTTCGGCCACCACGTCCAGCAGCGGGATGCTGACCTGCAGGGTGAGATCGATCTCGGGGTAGGCGTCGCTGAACTGCTTCAAGCGCGGCAGCAGGATGGAGCGGGCAAACGTGGGGGTGACCGCCAGCTTGAGCTTGCGGCGCCCGGGCGAAGCGGTCGCGCTGGGAAACTTCTGCAGCGACGCCAGCCCTTCGCGCACCTGGGCCAGGTACTCGCTGCCCTCGGTGGTGAGTGAAAAATCCGCCCGCCCGAACAGCTTGGTGCCCAGGATCTGTTCCAGCTGCTTGATGCGGTGGCTCACCGCGCTGGGCGTGACGCACAGCTCTTCGCTGGTCTGCGTCACGCTGCGCAGCCGCGCCAGCGCTTCAAAGGTCAGCAGGCACTGGATGGGCGGAATGCGGATCGTCATGAATGCACCTCACACGCAGCGTCAGAGGGGAAGCGATCCAGGCACGACGCGCACGGCCGCACCGAAGCGGACGTGCGCCCCCCAGTGGGGGGAGGCAGCCTGCAAGGCTGCTTCGGGGGGCATCCTGTTCACTTGAACACCACGGTCTTGTGGCCGTTGAGCAGCACTCGGTGCTCGCTGTGCCACTTCACGGCGCGGGCCAGCACCTGACTTTCGGTGTCGCGGCCCAGGGCGGTCAGGTCCTCCACCGTCTTGCCGTGGTCCACACGGGCCACGTCCTGTTCGATGATCGGACCCTCGTCCAGATCCGCCGTCACGTAGTGGGCGGTGGCGCCGATCAGCTTCACCCCGCGGTCGTGTGCCTGGTAGTAGGGCTTGGCGCCCTTGAAGCTGGGCAGGAAGCTGTGGTGGATGTTGATCGCCTGGCCCGAGAGTTCGCGGCACAGGTTGTCCGACAGGATCTGCATGTAGCGCGCCAGCACGACCAGCTCGGCGCCTTCGCTGCGGATCACCTCCAGCTGCTTGGCCTCGGCCTGCGCCTTGGTGGCGGCCGTCAGCGGGATGTGGTGGAACGGCACGTTGTAGCTGGCCGCGAGCTGGTAGAAGTCGCGGTGGTTGCTGACGATGGCGCGGATGTCCAGCCGCAGCAGCCCGCTCTTCCAGCGGAACAGCAGGTCGTTCAGGCAGTGGCCTTCTTTGCTGACGAAGATCACCGTCTTCATCGGCTCGGCCAGCGGGTGCAGGCCCCACTGCATGCCAAACGGCTCGGCGAACAGCTTCAGGTGGGCGCGCAGGTCGTCCTGTGTGAGCTGGGCGCAGGTGAACTGCACGCGCATGAAAAACAGGCCGGTGCCGTGGTCGTTGTACTGGGCGGCTTCTTCGATGTTGCCGCCGCGCTCCAGCAGGAAACCCGAGACGGCGTGCACGATGCCAGGGCGGTCCTGGCAGGACAGGGTGAGGACGTAGGTGTGGGTCATGGTTGGTCCGATTGTCGCAGGGCGCCCCGGGTGGGTCGTTTCGGCGGTGGTGCAGTGGACCTGCCTGCTGCGGATTTTCGGTGCCAGAATCTCGCCACTTGCTTCCGCGCCGCGCACGCCGGCGCTTCTGGAGAATCCCATGGCCTACAACGATTTCCGCATGGACAACCAGTGGTTGCCCTTCACGCCCAACCGCGCGTTCCAGAAAGACCCGCGCGTCTTCGTCGGCGCCGATGGCATGCACTTCACCACGCACGACGGCCGCCAGGTCATCGACGGCATCTCCAGCCTGTGGTGTGTCGGCGCCGGCCACAACCGCAAGGCGATCAACGAAGCCATCAAGGCCCAGCTGGACACCCTGGACTACTCGACCGCCTTCAGCGTCAGCAACGACAAGGCCTTCCGCGCCGCCGAAATGATCGCGGCCCTGGCGCCCGGCGACCTGAACAAGGTGCTGTTCTGCAACTCGGGCTCCGAGGCCGCCGACACCTCGCTGAAGGTGGCACTGGCCTACCACCGCGCCCGCGGCGAAGGCCACCGCAACCTCTTCATCGGCCGTGAGCGCGGCTACCACGGCGTCAACTTCGGCGGCATGAGCGTGGGCGGCATCCCGGCCAACCGCAAGGTGTACGGCACCTCGCTGCTGCCGCGGGTGGACCACCTGCGCTTCATCCACGACCCGGTCCACCACGCTTACATCCACAACCAGGAGCCGGTGTGGAACGAAGACATCCTGCTGGAGCTGGAAAACCGCATCCTGCCGCTGCACGACCCGAGCAACGTGGCGGCCGTCATCGTCGAGCCGGTGGCCGGCAGTGCGGGCTGGTACATCCCGCCGCAGGGCTACCTGAAACGCCTGCGCGAGATCTGCGACAAGCACGGCATCCTGCTGATCTTCGACGAGGTCATCACCGGCTTCGGCCGCCTGGGCACGCCCTTCGCGTCCGATTACTACGGCGTGCAGCCCGACATGCTGAACTTCGCCAAGGCGGTCACCAACGGCGTGATCCCCATGGGCGGCGTGGTCTGCAGCGACCGCATCTACAACGCCATGATGGGCGCCCACGGCAGCGCGCCGGAGCACGCCATCGAGTTCTTCCACGGTTACACCTACTCGGGTCACCCGGTGGCCTGCGCCGCGGCCATCGCCACGCTGGACTTGTTCCGCGAAGAACAGCTGTTCGAACGCGCCGGCCAGATGGGCCCGGTGCTGGGCGACGCGATGCACAGCGCGCTCAAGGGCCTGCCCAACGTCATCAGCATCCGCAGCCTGGGGCTGGCGGCGGCGGTGGAACTGGCGTCGGTGCCCGGTCTGCCGGGCAAGCGCGCCTACGACATCTTCCTCGACTGCTACCACCGCGGCGTGCTGGTGCGCAACGCGGGCGAGAACCTGGTGTTTGCGCCGCCCTTCATCGTGGAAAAGGCGCAGATCGAGACCATGGTCGGCGTGCTGGCCGACGCGATACGGCGGCACGCCTGAATTCCTCGGGCCGCTACCGCGGCCCTTGCCCCCACTGCTGGCGCAGCTCGGCGCAGTGGTCCACCGGGGTTGTGGGCGCGGTGCGCCAGACGCGGTCGGCCGCAGAACCCCCGCTGGCGTCTGCGCCGGCCAGCGCCACCACCACCTGCAGCGGCTGATCGGGCGGCAGGTGCTGCGGCACACCGATGTCGCGCCGCACGTGCTGGTGGCCGGCCACCAGCAGCACCGTCTGGCCCGTGCGCAGCGCTTGCTGCGCGGTCTGCGCCAGGGCACGGTCGCGTGCCAGCTGGATGCGTGTCATCGGCACGATTTGCGATTCCGGCAGCAGGCCGCAGTGCCCGGTGCGGATGTTCTCGCGCTGCTGCTGCAGGGCAGCGGCCGGCAAGGTGGTGTCCAGACCCGACTCGCCCATCACCGCGCGCATCTGTGCGCGCGGCAGGTTGCCGCCGAGCACCGGAACGCTGGCGCGCACCGCGTCCATCACCAGCGGGCCGTACACCGCCCAGGACCAAGCCCCTGCATTCTGCTCGCCAGTCCAGTCCAGGGCCTCGCGCACCCGGGTTTCGCTCGCATCGGGCGGCAGGCCGCTGGTCTGGCGGTCGCGTTCAACCATTTCCAGCACCAGCGCGGCCAGCTGCCCCCGTTCGGCCAGCTGGCGCAGGGTCTGGCGCTGCAGGCGCTGGTGGTCGGGGGCGTCGTGCTGCTCGCCCAGCAGCAGCAGCGGGGTGGGCAGCAGGCCCGACAGGTCGGGCGCCGGCGTGGCCGTTGTGCAGCCGGCCAGCAGCAACGCCGCGCCCGCCCAGGAGATGACAGCCCGTCGACAGTTCATGCCTGGATACTACGGACTCCTGTAAAGCCCCTGCATCGGTTCTGAATTGAATACCCCTCCCGTTCACCGCCCCTGGGGCTTGCCTTTCATCGTGCGGGTGCTGCTCACCTTGCTGCTGGCCCTGGCCGCGGCGGAACTCTGTGTCTGGCTGCACACCCCCATCCCCTGGATGATCGGGCCGCTGCTGGCGACCTCGCTGGTCTCGGTGTTCGGTGCGCCCACCGCCAGCTGGATACCGGCGCGCAACACGGGGCAGTGGGTCATCGGTTGCGCGCTGGGGCTGTACTTCACGCCCGCCGTGGGGGCACTGGTGGTGGGCCTGTGGTGGGCGATCGCGCTGGGCATCGCCTGGGCGCTGGCCCTGGGGCTGGGCTTCGGGGCCTGGTTGCGGCGGGTGCACGCCGGGCAGTTGCCGGGCGTGTCGGCCCAGCAGCTGCGCTGCACCACCTACTTTGCCGGCGCCATCGGTGGGGCATCCGAAATGACGCTGATCGCCGAACGCCAGGGCGCCCGAACCGACCTGGTGGCCGCCGCGCACAGCCTGCGCGTGCTGCTGGTGACGCTGACCATCCCGTTCACGATGCAGGCCTGGGGTGTCAGCGGGCTGGACGCCAGCCTGCCCGCCGCCCGCGCGGTCCAGTGGCCAGGGCTGGCCGCGCTGGGTGCGCTGTGCCTGGCGGGCGGTTTGCTCATGCAGCGGCTGGGCCGGGCCAACCCCTGGTTCATGGGCTCGTTGCTGGCCACCATGGTGCTCACGCTCTCGGGCGTCACCCTCTCGGCTCTGCCGGGCTGGCTCACGGCCGGGGCGCAGCTGGTCATCGGCGTCAGCCTGGGCGTGCGTTTCACGCCGGCTTTCGTGCACACCGCGCCGCGCTGGCTGGGGTCGGTGGCGCTGGCCAGCTTCGTGATGATGGGCCTGTGCGCGGGTTTTGGCTGGGCATTGTCATGGCTGACCGGCCTGCACCCGGCCACCCTGCTGCTGGGCACCTCGCCCGGCGGCATCGCGGAAATGGCCATCACCGCCAAGGTGCTGCAGCTGGGCGTGCCCATGGTCACCGCTTTCCAGGTGTGTCGCCTGGTGGCCGTGCTGGTGCTGGCCGAGCCGGTGTACCGCTGGTGGAGTGCCCGTCCCTCAGCAGAGGCCCAGAAATGACAAAGCCCGGCAAAAGCCGGGCAGTCGTAGAGAGGGGAAGCCAGTCCAGGATGCGGTGGAACCGGCTTTGCCGGGCCACACGCATCGCCCCCTGGGGGGTGACGCGCCGCAGGCGCGGCGCGGGGGGGACCATTCAATTCATGACCACCGGCATCTGCGCCAGGCTGGCGTAGCCTTCCAGCGTGTCTTCCACTTCCTCTTGCGAGGGCATGTCTTTTTGCCAGGCGGTGATCTGGATCTGGAACATCTCGGCCCAGGAGCCGTCGAGGTAAACCTCTTTGCCCGAACGTTTGTCCACGATTTCAAAACCATGGCGCGGGATTTGAGGACCTTCGTCGGTCACGACCTCGCCCTCGGTGGGCGCGTTGGCCAGGATGTGGACCACGGCAAAAGCATCGGAGTCGTAGAGCATGTGCATGGTTTCAATATCCTTCAAAACAAGAAACCTGTGTTCCTTTGGCTGTTATATCGGCAATCGTTGGCGCTTCTTCAGCCCCTTGTGCCTTCAGATGGTCATCTTGGCGAAAGATTCAATATGCGTGTGTTTTTGGGCACAGTTCATTGGGTTGCGTCTGTGGGCAGCGGGAGCAGGGGCGGCAACTGTCGCAGCAACTGGTCGGCCAAGCTGCCGTCCTGTTCGGTCACGCGGATGCGCACTGGCAGGTGCTGCAGCGATGGCGCCAGCCAGACCTCCACCGTGCTGTCGTACTCGCGACGGGGTTCGCGCAGCAGGCGCCGGGCGGGCACGGTGCCCGCGGGCAGGGTCAGGGCTTGCAGCGCACCAACCTGGAACTGCCAGACCTCGGCGCCACCGGTACTGGCCACCTGCACCGCGATCGAGGCGCCTTCGGGGTAGGCCTGCGGCCGGGCCTGCAGCAGGGCTCCGAGTTGCAGGAACACCGACAGCCGGTCCTGTGCGCCGGGTTGCAGGGGCACGTCGGGGGCGTTGTTGCTGAACCGGATGGTCTGGCGCGCGTGGTCAAAATGCGCTGCTTTTTCGGCTCCGCGCCGCCGATCGCCAAAGCGCAGGGGCGACAAACCGTGTGGGCCGATGCTGCCCTGGCTGGTCTGTACCCGGCTGCCCACCAGGAAGGCACTGATCTCCAGTTCGGCGGTGTAGCGCTGGCCTTCGACCAGCCATTGCAGTTGCGCATCGGCGCTGTAGCCCAAGCCTTTGGCCTTGCCCTGGATGTCGTAGCCCAGTCTCACGCTGGCGGGGAGCTGGGCTGGGGGCAAGGGGTGTGGCTCGGTGGCAGGGTTGCGGGGCGCCGCGTTGCCTGCTGCAGCGACCAGGGTGTCTTCCACCTTCGCAGGGGCAGGGGTGGCATTGGCCACGGCGGGTTGGGGTTGGTGCGGTGTCTCGGCCACGGGAGCTGGCTCCGGCACGGGCATGGCTGGTGTCGCCGTGGGTGATGGGGTGTCGATGGGGAGCTGTGTGGGCGGGGTGGCCTGCTCTCCATCGTCCTCGGGCACCGGCTGGGGACCGACCACCTGGATTTCTTTGAGGACGGCCGGCGCGGGGTTGGCGGGCGCCGGTGCTGGTGGCGGCGAGGGCGGTGCGATCCAGCGCACCGTGCTGACCTGCACCGCCACGGTCGGCTCGGGTGGTGGCGCTTGCGATGGCGCATCCGTGTCCCTGGCTGTGGTCAGGGCCGCCGGCTGCAGCGCCGCCGGTGCATCCGGACCGGCCGCGGGCCAGTCCCAGCGCACGCCGCCCGTCAGCAGCAGCAGGTGCGCGGCCAGCACGCCGACGGCCAGTGCCAGCAGCACCGTCCAGCGAGGGGTGGCCGGTGAGGGGCGCGCCATGGTCGATCAGGCCGCTGTGCGGTGCCCCAGATCGGCACTGAGCTGCCGCGCGCAGCGCTGCAGGGCCGTGGCCGGTGTGCCGTCCCAGGCGGTGTCCAGCGTGGCGACCGAGCCCAGCACCACCAGGCCCAGTGCCAGCCGTCCCTGCGCGTCGAACACCGGGGCGCAGAAACCGCCCACGCCGGGCAGCAGGCTGTGCACCACGCGGCCCAGGCCCTGGCGGCGGGTTTCCTGCAGCAGCGCTTGCACCTCGGCCTGGGTCTGCGGCACGTCCACCCGCGGCAGGCCGGTCTGGGGCAGCTGTTTCAGGCGCGCCAGTTCCTCGCGCAGCATCGCCGGGATGCGTTCGCCATCGCGGCCGTCGGTGGGCATGAAGGCGGCGAAACAGCGGCCGGTGGCCGAGGTCAGCAGCGGCATCACATCGCCCAGGCGCAGCGTCACCGGCACCGATTGCGGCGCTTCGGCCCAGTGCACCATGGTCGGCCCCTGGTTGCCCCAGACGGCAATCGCCAGGGTGTGGCCGGTCTCGGCCAGCAGGGCCGGGATGCGCTCGCGCGCAAGTTTGACGGCGTCGATGCGCGCCAGGCTGGCCAGGCCCAGGCGCAGCGCGGCCGGGCCCAGGTCGTAGCGGGTGCTCACCGGGTCCTGCACCACCAGGCCCATGCGCTGGAAGCTGACCAGGTAACGGTGCGCTTTGGCCGCGCTCATGCCGGCGTTGGCGGCCAGGTCGCGCAGCATCAGCGCGCCGGGGGCGTCCGACAGGGCCTTGAGCAGTTCAAATCCGACCTCGACCGACTGGATGCCGGCGCGCAGGTGGTCGGCGCTGTCCTCGTCGGCAGGGGCGTTCGCGTTGCGGCGGCTGGCAGTGGTGGGGCTGGCGGGCATCGGGGCTATGAACTAGAATCTGGGTTTACGGATAGGTTAACTGATTTCACTATTCGTAATTCGATGTTCAGGGCTGTCTGCGGAGCCGACCCGCTGCACCCTCCACTTTTTGAACCGCCCCGCGGCGGCAGGAGACAGGTTTGAAACTCGCCACATACAAAGACGGTTCACGCGACGGACAGCTGGTGGTGGTCTCGCGCGACCTGAGCACGGCCCATTATGCGACCGGCATCGCCACCAAACTCCAGCAGGTGCTGGACGACTGGAACTTCCTCGCCCCCCAGCTGCAGGACCTGTACAGCACCCTCAACAGCGGCAAGGCGCGCCACGCGTTTCCGTTCGATCCCAAGCTCTGCATGGCGCCGCTGCCGCGCGCCTACCAGTGGGCCGACGGGTCGGCCTACATCAACCACGTCGAACTGGTGCGCGCCGCGCGCAACAGCGAAGTGCCGGCCACTTTCTACACCGACCCGCTGATGTACCAGGGTGGTAGCGATGACTTCATCGGCCCCTGCGACGACGTGGTGGTGCCCAGCGAGGACTACGGCATCGACTTCGAGGCCGAGATCGCCGTGATCACGGGCGATGTGCCCATGTGCGCCACGCCCGAGCAGGCGCTGGACGGTGTGCGCCTGCTGATGCTGGTCAACGACGTGTCGCTGCGCAACCTGATCCCCAATGAGCTGGCCAAGGGCTTTGGCTTCTTCCAGAGCAAGCCGGCCAGCGCCTTCAGCCCGGTGGCGGTCACGCCCGACGAGCTGGGCAGCGCCTGGCAGGGCGGCCGTGTGCACCTGCCGCTGCACAGCACCTGGAACGGCCGCAAGGTCGGCATGTGCGACGCCGGGCCCGACATGACCTTCCACTTCGGCCAGCTGATCGCCCACATCGGCAAGACGCGCAACGTCCGCGCCGGCTCCATCGTCGGCTCGGGCACCGTCAGCAACCGCGGCGTGGAGGTCAACGGCAAGAAGGAATGGCCCAAGGGCTACAGCTGCATCGCCGAAAAGCGCTGCATCGAAACCATCCTCGACGGAAAGCCGTCGACCGAGTTCATGAAATTCGGCGACACCATCCGCATCGAGATGAAGGGCCCCGACGGCCAGAGCATCTTCGGCGCGATCGACCAGACCATCGCGCCGCTGCAGACCGCCTGAACGCCGCGCTGACCCCATGCAAAAGGCCCGCACGCAGCGGGCCTTTTGCATGGGGCGGGCACGGGGTCAGGTGCGCACGCGTCCGTCGCCGGTGAGCATGGACAGCTCCACGAAGTGGGACGCGACGTGGTCGTTGGGGCCGAAGCTGATGTTGAAGCCGCCGAGGGAAAAGTCGCGGATGCTCTCCAGCGCACCGACCAGGGCGTCGCGCGAAGGCCGGGCGCCCGCGCGGCGCAGGCCTTCGGCCAGCAGCTTGGCGGCCATGAAGCCTTCCATGCTGGAGAAGTTGGGCTGCACCTTGGCGCCGCCTTCGGCGATGGCGGCGTTGAACTCGCGCGCGATCGGCCGCGAGCCGCTGTAGGGCGTGGGCACGACCTGCGAGACCATCACGCCCGCGCCGTCCTTGCCCAGCGTGTCGGCCAGTGCTTGCGTGCCCACGAAGGACACGTTGTAGAACGTGCCGCCGTAGCCCGCCTTGCGCGCCGCGCGGATGAAGGCCGCGCACGAGGCGTAGGCGCTGATCTGCACCACCGCGTCGGGCTGGGCGGCGGTCAGGCTGGCCACGGCTTTGGCCACGTCCTGCGAATTGCGCTCCACCGTGGCCACCGCCACCGGGGCCAGCTGCTGGGCCTGCAGGGCCGCGGTCACACCGTCCAGGCCGGCTTTGCCGTAGGCGTCGTTCTGGTAGAAAACCGCGATCTTTTTCAACCCCAGGTGCGTGAGCTGCTTGACGATGAGCGCGGTCTCGTCGTGGTACGAAGCGCGCATGTGGAAGGCCATGCGGTTGAACGGCTGGCGCAGGCCCAGGGCGCCGGTGAACGGGGCGAAGAACGGCACCTGTGCCTTGGTGGCCAGTGGCAGCGCCGCCACGCTGGTGGGCGTGCCGATGTAGCCGAACAGCGCGAACACGTCGTCGGCCAGCAGCTTGCGGGTGTTCTCGGCGCAGCGCTCGGGCTCGTAGCCGTCGTCCAGCTGCACGATCTCCACCGGGGTCTGGTTGATCCCGCCCTTGGCGTTGAGCTGGTCGAAGAACAGCTTGGCGCCGGCGTGGAACTGGATGCCCAGCTGGGCCGCCGGGCCGCTGAACGCAGCCGACTGGCCCAGCACGATGCGGTTGGCCGACTGGGCGCGCAGCGCGGGCGCCGCCAGCAGCGAAGAGCCGGCCACCAGGGCGGTGAAGCGGCGGCGGGTGAGGGGTTGAGCGGGGTTCTGGATCATGTGGCGGCGAGGTTCCGGTGGCACGCCGTGCGCGCGCCCGTTCAAAACGCCGAGCATAGGCGGGTGGCCTCGCCGTTGGGCCCGCCTGAACCGCCGTTGGGAAGGTTTAGAGCGGGCGACCCAGTGCCCTCACGCGACTTGTGAGAACCAAAGAATTCACTGGGACGCAAAAATCTGCGCCAGGCTGGCGAAGCCCTTGACCTCGATCGGGTTGCCGAACGGATCGCAGAAAAACATCGTCCACTGTTCGCCCGGTTGACCGGCAAAGCGCACCTGCGGCGGCAGCACGAAGTCCACGCCGGCGGCTGTGAGTCGGTCGGCCAGGGCCTGCCAGGCGGGCAACAGCAGCACCAGCCCGAAGTGCGGCATGGGCACCCAGTGGTCGCCCACCCGGCCGGTGCGTGTGGTCTTGAACGGCTCGCCCAGGTGCAGCGAGATCTGGTGGCTGAAGAAGTCGAAGTCCACCCAGGTGTCGGTGCTGCGGCCTTCGGTGCAGCCCAGCACGCCGCCGTAGAAGCGCCGCGCGGCGTCCAGGTCGGTCACGTGAAAGGCCAGGTGGAACAGGCTGCGGGCGGGCAGGGTATGGGGCAGGAGGGGCATCGTCTCAGAATAACAAAAGCACAAAGCCCGTCAGCGCGCGCCGACGGGCTTTGACGATGGGTTTCGCGTGCCGGAGCGCGACTCGCTACAGATGAAGCAGCGCCACCCCAGGGCACCGCCGGGCCGGCTTTGCCGGACGGCCAGTGCCGCCCCTTTGGGGGGTGACGCGAAGCGGCGCAGGGGGGCTCAGCGCTGCGTCGGGTCGGCCGCGGTCTGGTCGTACTTCAGGAAGTACTGGCGCGCCATGGCGACCAGTTGTGCGTCGGTCGGGTGGTCGCTGCTCACCACGTCCACGATGGCCTTGTCCACCGCGTGCGCGTTGTGCTTGCAGAAGTCACGGAACTCGATCTTGGCGTTGGCCGGGCCGGTCAGCAGCACCTCGGTCACCCCGGCCAGCGCGTCGGCCACTTGCTTGAAAAAGTCCTTGTCGGCGCCGACGTGGCCGTGCTTGGGGGTGTGGTGGCTGCGTGCCTTCACGCGCTGGGCTTCAACGTGCTCCTTGTCGAACATCAGCACGTGGGCTTGGCTGTGGTCCATCCAGACGACGGCGTGGAAAGTGGTCATGGGCAAAAACTCCTGTTCAGGTTTCAAGAAAAAAGATCGGTTGCGATCGAGGTGTTTCAGTAGCCGGGCGTGGGTGCGTGGCCCTGGGCCTTTTCGGTCTTCTCCTGGCAGCCCACGCAGCGCAGGGCGGTGGGGCTGGCGTGCAGGCGGGCGGTGGCGATGCCCGCGCCGCAGTCGACACACAGGCCGTAACTGCCGTCGGCGATGCGCTGGAGCGCACCATCGATCGCCACCAGCTCGGCCGATTCGCGCTCTTCCAGCGCAAAGGCCAGATCGCGTTCGGCATCGGCCTGGGCCCAGTCGTCGCTCTGGTGCTCGCGCGCTTCGGCGGCGGCTTCGGCGCGGCCGATCTTGCCGCCGCGCTGGGCGCGCAACTGCGCCAGCACGTCGGTGCGCATCTGCTGCAACTGCTGGGTGAAGGTCTCGGAAATGGGGGTGCTCATGGGGTCTCCTCAAAGGCTGGGGGTCTGCGGTCTGCGACCCCGTTGAAGCCATCTTGCGCCGCCCGGCCCACCCTGTGTTTGACGCACGTCAAGGGCGCCGCCGGACCACGGAACACGCGGGAAAACACCGCCCGCGCCGCGCGGTTTCGGTCGGCCGGACGGGGCAGAATTTCCCGTTGAGATTTCCCACAACATCCCCACCAAAACGGGCCGCTGCCAGCGCAGCGCCACACCGGAGACACCGCATGCACCCCGTGGACTACAGCCGTTACCAGACCCTGCACATCACCCGCCGCGGGCCGCCCGTCAACGGCGTGCCCTCGGTGCTCGACATCCAGATGCGCGCGGATGGCCCCGGCGGCAACGGCAAGCTGCCCACCGCCGGCCACGAAGGCCACTGGGAGCTGAGCGAAATCTGGCGCGACGTGGGCCGCGACGACACGGTGCGCTGCGCCGTGCTGCGCGGCAGCGGGCTGGGCTTCTCGGGCGGCGGCGACCTGGCCCTGGTGCAGGACATGGCCAGCGACTTTGGTG
>NZ_JBPCSJ010000359.1:0-7490 GCF_051007235.1 Hydrogenophaga sp.
AAATTAAAGTGGGCGAACTGCTTCTTCGGGACTGGCCAGCTAAGGCTTGGTACGTTGTTTGATTACGCAAAGAACGAAACTTATGGAAAGGCGATTCACGATCGGCATGAAGGCTACTATGTTTACCGCGTTCCAAAAAGAAATTGGAAAGATGGTGTACCCGAAGTACGCTTCGTCATGGCAAGAAATAATTTACTGCTCTGCACAACCACAGATTATGATGTGCACTATTACCAAGAATTTGATGCCAATTGTTGCATTAGAATAAACTCGTTGGATTTTTTTGCCGAGATTGATGCCGTGCTTGAGCCTAGGTTTACCAACCTGCTTCTACGCAAGGTTATTTATTACGACAAAGGGCGATGGGATTGTGTGCCTGATTATGAGGATTTTGCAGGGGTGATGAAGGACGTCAGTTTCGCCCCTCAACGAGAGGTGCGAGCATTGTGGGAGCCTGTTGAATACCCATTTAGGCGCGATCATTCGTTGCGACTGGCACGAGATGCCGATGAACCTAAAAGCCCACTGGATTTTGATGAACCCCTAAAGGAATTTCCAGAGGGGGCTTGGTATCAGAAAATCATTGCTGAAGAATGGGAATGGCTAAAGCCGACCACAATATTCGCACCTAAGGCAATAAGACATTGCGACCTCATTCGGCCGTAAATGCCAGTCCACAGACTCGTAAATTCATGCAGTACTGATCTGCATCGGAGGTCAACGCGGCCGCTGTAGCGACCGAGGTAACCTCAACTCCTGTGACAAACTCGCCTGCTTCTTTGAAAATCGGGCTGCTGGCGCCCCTTGGGACATGCGAAAAATCATCGCGCGGCGGGCTACTGGGTTAGGTTTTGCCCTTTTCCAATCTTTTCGCCGCCAGAAGAGGCACAATTTTGGACTGACAAGTGGGCGCTATCTGCTTTCTCGCCACGCCCGACACAAACGGGTTAACTTCAATAAATCACAATGTACAAAGCGATTCAATACACTCTTCTTGTCGTGCTATCGCTAATTATTGGTGCATCAGTCGATTTTCTATACTTGCCTTCAAAGCACGGAATCCCGATAGATGTCAATTCAATGAGTGCAGGCTCGCAGAAGATATTGAAGGAGCAACCCAAGGGAGTCCCGCTTTCACAAGAGCAGTTGAAGGAAATCAAGCACCTTGAAGATCAGAACGGAAGCTGGTCGATCGGCGAGACCCTGCTTGCCGAGTTGATGCCGCAATGGTGGTTGATTCTGTCGATTCTGGCGTGTGCTTTGTTCATTGCGTGGCGATTGGGGTTCGGCATTGCATATGCTGTTTCAGGTGCTTTGCTGTTTGGGGTATGGCTGTCCACATGGCTTTTTTGATTTGGGGCACTCAACGCCACGGTGCGGACCTGCAGCCTGTTCAGCACTTGTCCAGTCCGCTCTAGCCACTTCGGGGGGGCCCCCACCCCTGTGGCAAACTCGCCCGCTTCGTTGAAAACCGGGCCGCTGGCGCCCCTTGGGACATGCAGAAAATCATCGCGCAGATCGCGCAGGAGATCAGGGTTGAGGCGCGGCAGGTGCTGGCCGCGGTGGAGTTGCTGGACGGGGGGGCGACGGTGCCCTTCATCGCCCGCTACCGCAAGGAAGTGACCGGCGGGCTGGACGACACCCAGCTGCGCGAGTTGGAGTACCGCCTGGGTTACCTGCGCGAGCTGGAAGACCGCCGCGACACCGTGCTGAAGGCGATTGACGAGCAGGGCAAGCTGACCGACGCGCTGCGCGTGGCCATTGCCCAGGCGCCGACCAAGCAGGAGCTGGAAGACATCTACCTGCCGTTCAAGCTCAAGCGCCGCACCAAGGGGCAGATCGCCCGCGAATTCGGTATCGAGCCGCTGGCCGACAAGCTGTTTGCCGACCCGACGCTGGACCCGATGGCCGAAGCGGCCGCCTTCACCAAGCCGCCCGAGGTGCTGGACGACGGCAAGCCGGGCGCGGACTTTTCGACCGCCGCGGCGGTGCTGGACGGGGTGCGCGACATCCTGAGCGAGCGCTGGGCCGAAGACCCGGCACTGGTGCAGGGCCTGCGCGAATGGCTGTGGGCCGAGGGGCTGCTGCAGAGCAAGCTGGTGGCGGGCAAGGACGAGAACAACGCCGACGTGGCCAAGTTCCGCGACTATTTTGAATACGACGAGCCGATCGGCCGGGTGCCGTCGCACCGGGCGCTGGCGGTGTTCCGCGGCCGGGCGCTGGAGATTCTGGACGCCAAGCTGGTGCTGCCCGAGATGCCCGAGCCGGGCAAACCGAGCCTGGCCGAGGGCAAGATCGCGCTGCACCTGGGCTGGAGCCACCAGGCGCACAAGGCGGACGACCTGATCCGCAAGTGCGTGGCCTGGACCTGGCGCGTGAAACTGAGCCTGAGCACCGAGCGCGACCTGTTCACCCGCCTGCGCGAGAGCGCCGAGGCGGTGGCGATCAAGGTGTTTGCCGACAACCTGCGCGACCTGCTGCTGGCCGCGCCCGCCGGCCAGAAGGCCGTGATGGGCCTGGACCCGGGCATCCGCACCGGGGTGAAGGTGGCCGTGGTGGACGCGACCGGCAAGCTGGTGGCGACCAACACGGTGTTCCCGCACGAGCCGCGCCGCGACTGGGACGGCGCGCTGCACACGCTGGCGCTGCTGTGCCGTCAGCAAGGGGTGCAGCTGATCGCCATTGGCAACGGCACGGCCAGCCGCGAGACCGACAAGCTGGCGGGTGACCTGATCAAGATGCTGGCCAAGGCCGGCATCGAGGGCGTGCAGAAGGTGGTGGTGAGCGAGGCGGGCGCCTCGGTCTATTCCGCCAGCGAGTTTGCGGCGCTGGAAATGCCGGACGTGGACGTGAGCCTGCGCGGTGCGGCGTCGATTGCCCGCCGCCTGCAGGACCCGCTGGCCGAGCTGGTGAAGATCGACCCCAAATCCATCGGCGTGGGCCAGTACCAGCACGACGTGAACCAGAGCGAACTGGCCCGCACGCTGGACACGGTGGTGGAAGACTGCGTGAACGGCGTGGGCGTGGACCTGAACACGGCCAGCGTGCCGCTGCTGACCCGCGTGTCGGGCCTGTCGGGCTCGGTGGCCAAGGCGGTGGGGCGCTGGCGCGAAGCCAACGGCGCCTTCAAGAACCGCCAGCAACTGCTGGATGTGACCGGCCTGGGCGCCAAGACCTTTGAACTGGCGGCGGGCTTTTTGCGCATCCGCGATGGCGACAACCCGCTGGACATGACCGGCGTGCACCCGGAAACCTACCCGGTGGTCGAGCAGATCATCGCCAAGACTGGGCAGCCGGTGGCCAACATCATGGGCCGGGCCGACATGCTCAAGACGCTCAAGCCCGAGCTGTTAGCCAAAGAGAAGTTCTGCTTGATCACTGTATAGGAAATCATGGGCGAGCTGGAAAAGCCGGGCCGCGACCCGCGCCCGGACTTTGCGGTGGCGCGCTTCAACGAAGGCGTGGACGACATAGCCGACCTGCGCGAAGGCATGGTGCTGGAGGGCACGGTGAGCAACGTGGCCCAGTTCGGCGCTTTTGTGGACCTGGGCGTGCACCAGGACGGCCTGATCCACGTCAGCCAGCTGAGCCACAAGTTCGTCAATGACGCGCGCGAAGTGGTCAAGACCGGCGACATCGTCAAGGTCAAGGTGCTGGAAGTGGACGCGGCCCGCAAGCGCATCAGCCTGACCATGAAGCTGGACGCCGCGCCGGCCCGCAAGGACGGGCCGCGCGACAACCGGTTTGAGCCTTCGCGCGGCGGCCCGCGGGGGGGCGGCAACCACGGCGGTTATGCGGGCGGGCAGGGGGGTGGCCAGCGCCAGCCCGAAGCCGGCGGCGCCATGGCCTCGGCCTTTGCCAAGCTGCAGGGTCTCAAGCGCTGAACTGAGCCGTGGCCAGGCCTGCTTCGTTGGGCTTGGCTGGTCTGGCGGGCCTTCCGGTTTCACGGGGCGGAATCGGGCGGCGAAAAAGAGGGCTTTCCCGGGCTTCAACGGGGGTTTGTGGGCCTCAAGTCGGGCGTGCAGGGGTCGATACAGGAGGAAACCCGAGAACCGGTCCTTCCACCCGCCCACCATGCAACTCGAAGCACTGCTCAATTACCCGCGCGCCCTGCCGGCCATGCCCCGTGCCGTCACCGACCTGCTGGGCGAAATGAACAAGGAAGACCCCAGCCCGAAACGGGTGGGGCAGCTCATCGGCCACGACCCGGCGCTCACCACCCGGGTGCTGCGCCTGTCGAATTCGGCGTTTTTCCGGGTCAGCCGCAAGATCGGCAGCGCCGACGAGGCGGTGGCCATGCTGGGCATGACCCACGTGCGTTCGCTGGTCATGGCGGCCGCGCTGGGCGCGAGCTTCAAGAACGTGCCGGGCGTGGACCTGCGGCAGTTCTGGCGCTACAGCCTGCGGGTGGCCGAGATTTCCCGGTCGCTGGCCGGGGTGCTGCACCAGAACCAGGGCAACGCGTTCACCGCGGGGCTGATCCACGCCATCGGCATCCTGGTGATGCACATCGCCATGCCCGACGTGGTGGCGCCGCTGGACATGGCGACCCCGCCTTTTGACCTGAACCGCGCCGCGGCCGAAAAAGCCGCCTTTGGCTACACCTACGCCGACGTGGGCGCGGGCATGGCCGAGAAATGGCAGTTCCCGCCCGAAATGGTGAGCGCGCTGGCCAACCAGGTGGAACCGTTCGAGGGCGAGGCCTACGACCGGCTGGGCGGCATCCTGCACCTGGCGTCGTGGCGGGCGCGGGCCGAAGAAATCCAGCTGGACGACCAGGGCCTGGCCGCCACCTTCCCCGACATGGTCGGGCTCACGCTGGGCCTGGACCTGGACAGCGTGCTGGGCAAGGACCCGTCGGAATGGTCGTTCAGCCAGGCGCTGGGCGCGTTCACCGACTGAGTTGTCTCAAAAAGATGCATTCAAAAGCACTCAAGTCCCAGCCGCGACAGACGATGAAACAGTCTCAAGCCCGATCCGTTGATTGACCCATCCCCGAGAGGCCGCCCACCATGCACATCGACAAACTCCTCAAGCAGCCCAACGCATTGCCGTCGGCGCCCAAGGTGGTGCGCCAGCTGATCGAGACCTTCCAGCAGGAAGACGTGGACATCATGCAGGCGGCGGCCTACATCGAGTCGGACCCGGTGCTCACGGCCAAGCTGCTGAAAATGGCCAACTCGGCCTTCTTCGGGCTCAACCGCAGCGTGACCACGGCCAAGGAAGCCATCAACGTCATGGGCCTGATCAAGGTGCGCGCGCTGGTCATTGGCGCTGCGCTGGGCGACGGCTTCCACAGCCTGGGCAGCGTGAACCTGGGGCAGTTCTGGCGCTACAGCCTGAACACGGCCAACCTCTCGCGTTACCTGGCACTGCCGATCAAGATCGACGAGAACACCGCCTTCACGGCCGGGCTGATCCACGGCATTGGCGAGCTGGTGATGCACACCGGCATGCCCGAGGCCATGATCGACCTGGACCGCAGCATCCCCATGCTGGACCTCAAGCGCGCGCGCGCCGAGCGGGGCCTTTTTGGCTATTGCTACGCCGACGTGGGCGCTGCCCTGGCGCGGGAATGGAAATTCCCCAAGAAGATGATCAATGCCATCGAACACCAGGTGGCACCGTTCGACAACGACGTGTACGAACCCATCGCCGGTGTGATCCACATCGCCAACTGGCGCGCCCGGGCCGAAGAGCTGTCGCTGGGCAGCCAGGGCCTGATCAACACCTACCCCGACTCGATCGGCCTGGTGCTGGGCGTGGACCCGGACACGGTGATCGGCGAAGAGATCCCGGCGCTGACCCGCATCGCCGCCGCCGAGCAGGCCGAAACGGCGCACTGAACTGGGCCCCCACGCTCCGCCGCTGGCGCGGGTCGCTGCCCCCACGGGGGCTGTTTCGCCTTGGGGCGGCCCAGCGGCGAAACGTAGGCTCCCACGCTCCGCCGCTGGCGCGGGTCGCTGCCCCCCGCGGGGGCTGTTTCGCCTTGGGGCGGCCCAGCGGCGAAACGTAGGCCCCCACGCTCCACCGTTGAAGCAGGTCGCTGCGCCACAATCGCAGTCCATGTCTGCGACCCGATCCGCTCTCCGTCTCTACGCCGGCCCCGTGGCCCGGCGCCACATCGAACAGCACGGCCTGCGACCGCAGGATGTGGGCGTCATCCCCGCCGCTGCGGGCGGCCCCAAGGGCCTGATCCTCGGCCCGCTGGACCGCTTCATTTTTGGCCACTGGCTGCCACAGTCGGCCCAGCCGGTGCACCTGGTGGGCGCGTCCATCGGTGCCTGGCGCATGGCCACGGCCTGCCTGGACCACAGCGTGGCCGCCTTCGAGCGGCTGGAGCGCGACTACATCGCCCAGCACTACGAACTGCCGCCGGGGCACAAGCGCCCCTCGGCCACGCAGGTGAGCGAACAGTTCGGTCAGAGCCTGCGGCGTTTTTACGGCGGCCGCATCCCCGAGGTGTTGCAGCACCCGCGCTACTGGCTGCACATCGTCACATCGCACGGGCGCCACGTGCTGGGGCGCGAAGGCCCGGTGCGCACCCCGCTGGGTTATCTGGGCGCCTTCGCCGCCAACGCGCTGCACCGCAAGGCCCTGGGCGCCTGGCTGGACCGGGTGGTGTTTTCCTCACCCGCGGCGGACGGGCTGCCGTTTGACACCCGCGACTTCCGCACCCGGGCGGTGGCGCTGAGCGAAGCCAACTTCATGGACGCGCTGCAGGCCAGCTGCTCGATCCCGTTCGTGCTGCGGCCGGTGCACGGCATTGCCGGCGCGCCGCCCGGCGCTTACTGGGACGGCGGCATCACCGACTACCACATGCACCTGCGCTACCAGCCCCCGGCCGCGTCACCGCTGGTGCTGTACCCGCACTTTCAAAAGGCGGTGGTGCCCGGCTGGCTGGACAAGGTCTGGAAGCACCGCCACCGCAGCACCCCGGCGCTGGACAGCATGCTGGTGCTGGCACCCGACCCCGAATGGGTCAAGACCCTGCCCAACGCCAAGCTGCCCGACCGCAACGACTTCACCCACTACGGGCCCAACCTGGCCGCGCGCATGGCCGCCTGGAACGGCGCGGTGGGCGCGGCCCGGCGGCTGGCGGACGAGTTGGCGCAGTGGCTGGAGCGGCCCGACATGGGGCGGATCGAGGCACTGTGATGGCAGGGCCGGGCAGGGCCGCGGGATAATCCGCGCCATGGAATCCGCTTCGCGCTACCTCACCGCCGCCCTCTACAAGTTCGTCGACCTGCCGGACCACGAGGCCCTGCGCGAGCCGCTGCTGGCCTGTTGCGAGGCCAACGCCGTCAAGGGCACGCTGCTGCTGGCGCGCGAAGGCATCAACGGCACCATCGCCGGCCCCGAAGCGGGCGTGCGCGCGGTGCTGGCCCACCTGCGGGCCGACCCGCGCCTGGCCACCTTGCAACACAAAGAGTCGTGGGCGGGGCCCCCCCCCCGCGCCCCCCGGCCGGGGCGGGGGGGGGACCCCAACG
>NZ_JBPCSJ010000360.1:0-11409 GCF_051007235.1 Hydrogenophaga sp.
TCATGTCGGGCTCGAAGCCCGGGATCAGCGAAGCGTAGTGACCCTGGGCGCTGCCCAGACCCACGCGGAAGCCGGTCATCACCTCGTCGAACACGAACAGCGCGCCGTGCTGCGTGCTCAGCTCGCGGATGCGTTTCACGAACGGCACGCTGGCACGCACGAAGTTCATGTTGCCAGCGATCGGCTCGATCATCACGCAGGCGATGTCGGCGCCGTGTTCGGCGAACGCGGCTTCGATCTCTGCCACGTTGTTGTATTCCAGGACCAGGGTGTGTTGCACCACCTCGGGCGGCACGCCGGCGCTGGTCGGGTTGCCGAAGGTGGCCAGGCCCGAACCGGCCTTGACCAGCAGCGCGTCGGCATGGCCGTGGTAGCAGCCTTCGAACTTGACGATGGTCTTGCGGCCGGTGGCGCCTCGCGCCAGGCGGATCGCGCTCATGCCCGCTTCGGTACCCGAGCTGACCAGGCGCACCATCTCCAGGCTGGGGACGAGCTTGATGATCTCTTCGGCCAGTTCGATTTCGCGTTCGGTTGGCGCGCCGAACGAGAAGCCGTCCAGCGCGGCCTTCTGCACCGCTTCGAGCACGGCCGGGTGGCCGTGGCCCAGGATCATCGGGCCCCAGGAACCGATGTAGTCGATGTACTTCTGACCGTTGGCGTCCCAGAAGTACGCGCCCTGCGCGCGCTGCACGAAGCGCGGGGTGCCGCCGACGGCGCGGAAGGCGCGCACGGGCGAGTTCACGCCGCCGGGGATCAGCCGCTTGGCGCGTTCGAACAGTTCAAGGTTGCGGTCGCTCATGGGAGTTCAGTGTTTGGTGGTGTCGAGGGGAAAGTCGCCGGCGTCCAGCGCGCTGTCGGGTGCGCCGCCGGGTTCGCTTGGTTCAGGATCGTTGTCTTCGTCGCTGTGGGCCCAGAACAGGCGGTCCGGTATGGCGTGTCCCATGCCCGGCTGAAAGCCCGCGTCCAGGCACTGGTCGAGGTAGGTCAGCGCTTCGGCGCAGGCGGCCTGCAGGTCGTTGCCACCCGCGATCAGCGCGGTCAGCGCCGCCGAGAGCGTGTCGCCGGCGCCGCTGAAGGTGGCTTCGAAACGCTCGTAGCGCGCAGTGGCCAGCACCGTCTCGGGGCTGGCCAGGTGGCTTTCCAGGTACTGGTCGGCCGCGTTGAAGCCGGTGACCAGGGTGTAGGGCACGCCGTGCACCGCGGCGGCACGGGCCACCTCGCGGGCGTTGGGCGGGCGGTCGCCTTCCCATTCGGGCAGCAGCCAGCGGCACAGCGTGCTGTGGTTGCCCACCAGCACGGTGGTCTGCGGCAGCATCAGTTCGGCAAAGGCGTCCAGGTAGGTCTCGATGTCCACCTCGTCCCACCACGACAGGTCGGGCATGTAGGCGATCACCGGCACCTCGGTGTAGTCGGTGGCGATCTCGGCGATGGCGCTGAGGTTTTCCGGGCTGCCCACGAAGCCGACCTTGAAGGCCTGCACCGGCATGTCTTCCAGCGCGGCGCGGGCCTGGTCGGCCACGGCTTCCTCGTCGAAGGCGATGTGGTCGTGCACCTCCGACGTGTCGCGCACATAGGTGCCGGTGACCACCGACAGCACATGGGCCGAGGCGCTGGACATGGCCGTCAGGTCGGCGCTCAGACCACCGGCGCCGCTGGGGTCGTTGGCGTTGAACACCATCACGCAGGGGAGCGAGACCTGTTCGGCGGCGTCATCCGCCTCGGGCGTGCGGGTGTCGGTGGGTGGGGTCATGGGTGCTGGGGAGGGGTGTTCGGTGCGCGTGGCAAGGGAGGTGGTGCACGCCTGTCGCCCCTGGGAACCGCCTGCGGATTTGCTCCCTGGCCGGGGCGCCGTGGCTCTATACAATCGCCGCATTCTAAGACAACACCCTTTAAAAGATGAGCGACGCCAAGACGTGGATGTGTCTGATCTGTGGCTGGATTTACGACGAAGCCACCGGCGATGCCGAGCACGGCATCGCGCCCGGCACGCGGTGGGCCGACGTGCCAATGAACTGGACCTGTCCTGAATGCGGCGCCCGCAAGGAAGACTTCGAGATGGTGCAGATCTGACGCGGTCAGCGTCTTTGCTCCAGCCGGCGCCTGCCGATGTCCCCTTCCCCGTCAACCCCGACCTGATGCCTGGAGCCCCACTGCCGTGAGCACGACGCCTGCCCTCAAAGTCCTGGTGGTTGACGACAGCAACACCATCCGCCGCAGCGCGGAAATCTTCCTCAAGCAGGGCGGTCATGAGGTCTTGCTGGCCGAGGACGGTTTCGACGCCCTGGCCAAGATCAACGACTACCAGCCCGATCTGGTTTTCTGCGACATCCTGATGCCGCGCCTGGATGGCTACCAGACCTGCGCCATCATCAAGCGCAACGCCCGCTTCGCGAACATTCCCGTGGTCATGCTGTCGTCCAAGGACGGCGTGTTCGACAAGGCCCGCGGGCGCATGGTCGGCTCGCAGGAATACCTCACCAAACCCTTCACCAAAGACCAGCTGCTGCAGGCCGTGCAGCAGTTTGGCGCCCACCTCACCGGAGCCGCGTGATGACGATCAAAAACATCCTGGTTGTGGACGATTCCAAGACCGAACTGATGGTGCTGTCGGACCTGCTGGGCAAAAATGGCTACAGCGTGCGCACCGCCGAGAATGCGGAAGAGGCCTTTCGTCGGCTTGGCGAGGAAAAGCCGGAACTCATTTTGATGGACGTGGTGATGCCCGGTCAGAATGGATTTCAGTTGACCCGGGCGATCGCCCGCGATCCTCAGTATTCGAGCATTCCCATCATCATGTGCACCAGCAAGAACCAGGAATCCGATCGGGTCTGGGGCATGCGTCAAGGTGCACGCGACTACGTCACCAAGCCGGTGAACGCAGAAGAATTGCTCTCCAAGATCCGCGCGCTCGGCTGAGCGCGCCAGCCGCACACCGCCCACCCGAGCATGGCCAACCGTCAGTCACTCAAAGAACTGCAAGAGCGCCTGGCGCAACGGTTGACCGCCGCCAAAACCGAAGCCGCCACCGCGTCCTGGCTGGCGGTGGAGGCCGGTGGCGAGCGTATCCTGGTGCCACTGGTGCAGTCGGGCGAAATTTTCCCCTGGACCACCGTGCAGGCCGTGCCGTACACCAAGTCCTGGTACGCGGGTGTGGCCAGTCTGCGGGGTGGTCTGCACGGCGTGGTGGACCTTCCGGGCTTGATCGGCGCTGCCCAAGTGACCAAGGGGTCGGCACTGGAACGGGTGACCTCCGAGACCCGTCTGGTGAGTCTGCACGCGGCGCTGGGCGTCAACGCCGTGCTCTGGATCGATCGCCTGCTGGGGTTGCGCAACCCGATCATGTTCAGTGCCATCGCACCTCGACCGCCACAAGCGCCGCCGTATTTCGCCCGCTGTCTCATCGACCACCAGGGGCAGACCTGGCAGGAGCTGGACCTGCAGGCCCTGGTCACGGATCCCGGCTTCCTGGCCATCGCGGCCTGACACCAGCCGCAGCCGGGGCTCGGTGCTGCCCGGTCTGCGCCTTGTTTGACATTGCACGTTGCTCATCAGTTGGAAGGTTTTTTTCATGGCCATGCTTGATCGATTCCAGGGACTGTTCAAGAAAAACGGTGCCGACGAGCCCGACCTGAGTCGGGCGTCGAATCAGGACATCGCCGAGCTGGCGGCTGCGCGGCTGGCGCCCGATGGGGCCGACCAGCCGTTCGCCGAGAGCCGCATGCAAGGCGAAGACAGCCAGCTGTCCGACGAATCGGGCGTGGTGTCGGTGCCCTTGCTGGGTCGCAAGCCGGCCGACCAGCACCGCCGTCTGCTGACCATGCTGCTGGGTGTGTCCGTGCTGGTGCTGGCGGGCGTGATCTTTTATGTGCTGAGCCAGACCAACAAGGCCAGCCAGCAGCTGGCCGCCAGTGGCCAGGCGCTGATGCAATCGCAACGGCTGGCCAAGAGCGTGTCGCAGGCCCTGGTGGGCAGCGTCGCGGCTTTCCCAGAGGTCAAGGAAAGCGCCGATGTGCTGACCCGTTCGGTGCGCGGTCTCAAGAGCGGGGACGGCGATCTGGACATCCAGCCGCTGGGCGGCGCGTTTGGTGACGAACTGGATCCGCTGTTGCCCAAGGTGGACAGCGCCGAGCGCAACGCGGCGGCTGTGTTGACCCAGCAAAAGATCCTGACCCAGGTGGGTGACGCCCTGCGCCTGATCAACCGCCAGTCGTCCGACCTGCTGGAAATCGCCGAAACGGTGTCGTCGCTCAAGCTGCAGCAGAACGCGCCGGCCGCCGAAATCTCCGCCGCTGGCCAGCTCGTGATGCTGACGCAGCGCATCGGCAAGTCGGCCAACGAGTTCCTGACCATGGAAGGCGTGAGTCCGGAAGCGGTGTTCCTGCTGGGCAAGGACCTGAACACCTTCAAGGAAATCACCGATGGCCTGCTCAAGGGCAGCGCGGAATTGCGCCTGGCGCCCACCAGCGACGCGCAGGTGAAAGAACGACTGGAAGCGCTGCTCAAGCTCTACGAGGAAACGCGCACGCAGGCGGGGGCCATCCTGGGCAACCTGCAGGGCCTGGTGTCGGCGCGCGAGGCGCAGGCCGCCATCGTGGCCGACAGCGAGCCGCTGCGCGTAGGCCTGCAACAGCTGCAGGACCAGTTGTCCAGCCGTGCCGGTCTGGGCGGTGGTCAGCTGGTGGCGCTGATTTTGTCCACGCTGTTCGCCCTGGCTTGCGGTGCCGGTCTGGCCTACGTGCAGCTGCAGGACAGCCGCCAGCGCCAGCGCGTGGCCGAAAACCAGAAGCTCGCGGCGGAATCGCTGGAGCAGGACGCCAAGCGCGTGAACGATGCCAACCAGGCCGCCATTCTTCGCCTCATGAACGAACTGCAGACGGTGGCCGAAGGCGACCTGACGCAGGAAGCGACCGTGACCGAGGACATCACCGGCGCCATCGCCGACTCGGTGAACTACACGGTGGAAGAACTGCGCTCACTGGTGGGCAACGTGCAGGCCACGGCCACCCGGGTGGCGCAGACGACGTCGGCGGTGGAAAGCACCTCGACCGAGCTGTTGGCCGCTTCCACCGAACAGCTGCGCGAGATCCGCGAAACCGGCCAGTCCGTGCTGGACATGGCGCAGCGCATCAACCAGGTGTCCGGGCAGGCGCAGGAATCGGCCCAGGTGGCCCGTGCGTCGCTGCAAGCCGCCGAGTCGGGTCTGCAGGCGGTGGAAGACGCCATTGGCGGTATGAACGCCATCCGCGACCAGATCCAGGAAACCTCCAAGCGCATCAAGCGGCTGGGCGAGTCGTCGCAGGAGATCGGTGAAATCACCGAGCTGATCTCGGACATTACCGAACAGACCAACGTGCTGGCCCTGAACGCCGCCATCCAGGCCGCATCGGCCGGTGAAGCCGGTCGTGGCTTCTCGGTGGTGGCCGAAGAAGTGCAGCGCCTGGCCGAACGCTCGGCCGATGCGACGCGCCAGATCGCGGCGCTGGTGAAGGCGATTCAGACCGACACGCAGGACGCGGTGGCCGCCATGGAGCGCTCGACCCAGGGTGTGGTGGAAGGGGCCAAGCTGTCGGACAACGCCGGCAACGCGCTGACCGAGATCGACCGCGTGTCGCGCCGTCTGGCCGAGCTGATCGAACAGATCTCGAGCGCCACGTCGCGCGAAGCCGAATCGGCCAACGAAGTGGCTGGCAACATCCAGCACATTTTTGCGGTGACCGAACAGACCGGAGAAGGTACCCGTTCGACGGCCCAGCAGGTGCGCGAACTCTCGGCCATGGCCGAAGAGCTGCGCCAGTCGGTGGCCCGTTTCAAGATCGCCTGACGCACCACGGCGCTGACCGTTTCACACCATGCTCGATACCCGCCCTGGTTCCCTCACCCCGGACGCGCCGCTGGAAGACCTCGGGCCCCTGGCCTGGGTGTTCGAGGAGCTGCGCAAGTCGCTCGATGGGGCCACCAAGGCCATCAAGCGCTTCGTGCGCGAGACCGAGCAGTCGCGCCACAGCGATCTGGAAGCGGCCGATCCGGCTTCGCTGCGCATCGCACGCCAGCAGCTGCACCAAGCGGTGGGCGCGCTGGAGATGGTGGGGCTGGGCGCGCCTGCGCAGGTGCTGCGCGCCATGGAAGCCGCGGTGCAGCGCTTTGTGCAGAAACCGCAGCACTGCACCGAGGAGGCCGCCGGCAAGGTCGAGCGGGCCAGTTTTGCCCTGGTCGAGTACCTCGAAGCCGTGCTCAACAACAAGCCGGTGCAGCCGGTGGCGCTGTTCCCGCAGTACCGCGATGTGCAGGAACTGGCCGCCGCCGAACGCGTGCACCCGGCCGACCTCTGGCCGTTCGAGCAGCGCGGCCAGAATCTGGCCGCGCCGGCCGATGCCAAGCCCCTGCAGCCCGAGGCGCCGTTGCGCTCCATGCTCGACCGCCTGGTGCTGCTGCTGGTCAAGACCCAGAGCCACGCGGCGGCCCAGCAACTGGCGCGCCTGAGCGCTGGGCTGTCGGCCGGCGCCACAGTGCCCCGCGTCACCACCTTCTGGCGCGTGGCGGCCGCCTACTTCGAGGCGGTCTCGCTGGATTTGCTGCCGCCCGACGCCTACGTCAAACGCGCGGCCTCGCGCATCCTGCTGCAGTTCGCGGCGCTCAGCCAGCCGAAGACGGCGGGTGAGGTGTCCGAAACCCTGCTGCACGACCTGCTGTTCTTCTGTGCGCAGGCCCGGCCCGCGCCCGAAGGCAAGGCCCTGCAACTGGCGGCGGTGCGCCAGGCCTTTGGCCTGGGCGACGCCGCGCCGGTGGACTACACGCAAGCCTCGCTCGGCCGTTTCGACCCGGCGGTGCTGGTGCAGGCGCGCAAGCGCATCAACGCGGCCAAGGAGTCGTGGTCGCTGTTTTCCGGCGGTGACGTCAACCGTGCCCGCCAGGTGGTCGACCAGTTTGGCCTGATCGGCGACTCTCTGATCAAGCTGCACCCGGCCAGCACTGCGCTCGCGCAGTCCCTGGTGCGCGCGGTGGACCAGGCAGCACGCGAACCCGGCGCTCTTCGGCCCGAGCTGTCGATGGAAGTGGCCACGACCACGCTGTACCTCGAAGCGGCGTTCGAAGACTTCGACCCGGCCCACCACGAACTGAACGACCGCACGCAGGCTCTGGCCGAGCGCCTGGACCGGGTGATCGCCGGTGAGCCCGCCCAGCCGCTGGACGCCTGGATGGAGCAGCTCTACCGGCGCGTGAGCGACCGCCAGACCCTGGGCAGCGTGGTCGGGGAAATCAAGGTCTCACTGGGCGAAGCGGAAAAGTCGCTCGACCAGTTCTTCCGTGCGCCGCAGGAAAAGGCCGGACTGCACGTCGCCGTCTCGCAGCTGGCGCAGATGCGTGGCGTGCTCTCGGTGCTGGGGCTGGACCAGGCGGTGCAGACCGTCACGCGCATGCGCACCACGGTCGAGCAGATCCTGGACACCGAGGTGGACGAAGCCCTGGCCCGCGAGGCTGGCACTTTCCAGCACCTGGGCAACAACCTCAGTGCGCTGAGCTTCCTGGTGGACATGCTCAGCTACCAGCCCGCGCTGGCCAAGAAGCTGTTTGTGTTCGACGAGGCGCTGGGCGAGCTGGTGCCACTGATGGGCCGCACGGTACACGCCAACACCCCGTCGCAAGCGCCTGCGGACGAGGCCCAGGCCATCAGCGCCGATGTGCAGCAGGTGGTGGAAGGCGCCCAGTCGTCGATGGACCTGGCCGACCTCAGCCAGCAACTCGATTCGCTGGCCGACCGGGCTTCGCTGGCCGAGCAGGACGGCGTGGCCAAGGCCGCGCGCGACGCGGCGCAGGCCCTGGTGCAGCGCGACGTGGCCGCGGGTGCGCAGGCGCTGGTCGAGCTGTCGCAGACCGCCGCGCCGGTGGCGCAGGTGCCTGCGCCCGCCCCGGCAGCCGAGCCTGTGCACGACGACGAAGACGACGAGCTGCTGGACATCTTCCTGGAAGAAGCCCGCGAGGTCGTGGCCAATGGCCGCAGTGCGGTGCGCCAGTTGCAGGAGCAGCCGGCCGATCTGGAGCACCTGACCACGCTGCGCCGTGCGTTCCACACGCTCAAGGGCAGTTCCCGCATGGTCGGGCTGAACGAGTTCGGCGAGGCTGGCTGGGCCATGGAACAGGTGCTCAACGCCGTGCTGGCCGAGCAGCGTCCGGCCGCGCCGGGGCTGCTGCAGTTGTCCAACGAAGCGCTGGACCGCTTTGCCCTGTGGGTCGACGACATTGCTGCCCACCAGGACGGCGCCTGGAAGGCGCAGCCCTTCCGCGCGAGCGGCGAGGCCTGGCGCAACGAGGGCCGTTACCAGCCCCTGGTGGCGACATCCACAGCGGTCGCCGTTGAACCGCAGCCCCAGGTGCCGGCGCCGGTGCCAGCAGAAGCCGAGGCTGACGAGCTGCCGATCATCGAGAGCGCGCCCCTGCCAGCCGACGGGTTGCCGTCTGGCGAGCCCGACGACGTATCTGGCATGGCCGAAGCGGCGGCTGGCTGGGAACCTGGCGAAGCGGACCGACCGGCGTTTGCCGAAACCACGCCGCTGGACATCGACTTCGATCTGGTCGAGGCCGAGCCCTTGCCAGAGCTGCCGGTCGAGTCTGTGCCCCTGCTGGCCGACATCGATTTCAACAGCCTGGCCCAGGTGTCCAACGTGGCGCAGGCCGCGGCACCAGACGCAGAGGCAGACGGGGCCGCCGACGCCGTGCCGGTGGATGGCGCCGATCGCGTGCCTTCGATGTTTGACGACATCACGCTGGACTTCGACGCCATGCTGCCGTCCGCGGGTGAGCCGGCGCCAGCGTCGGCCGATGCCGTGCCGGACTTGGTGCTCAGCGGCCACGCGCCGCTGGCTCCGGACGCTGCTGAGCCGCCAACGGACGGCGCAGAGTGGGCGGGCGAACGGGCCGAGCCGGCGGACGCCGAGGCTGAGCTCGAGGCGTCCGTGACACCGGAGCGGGTCGAGCCAGAGGTCGAGGTGGAGCTGGAGGCCGCCGAGACCCCTGTTGAAACCGAAACCGTCGCCGCGACGGCGCGGGACGACACGCCCGACGCGTCGGAGGCCGAGCCGTCCGGGTTCGAGGACATGCCGGACGAGCAGACCAAGGTCATTGGCCCGCTGCGCATCGGCATCAAGCTCTACAACGTGTACCTCAACGAGGCCGACGAGTGGTCGCGTCGCCTGTGCAACGGGCTGGCCGAATGGGCACTCGAACGGCACGAGCCGGTGCACGACCAGGCCGAAGCGCTGGCGCACTCGCTCGCGGGCGCGTCGGCCACGGTCGGCTTCCAGCCGCTGTCGGACATCGCCCGTGCGCTGGAGCACGCGATTGGCACCGTCAGCCTCCATCAAGAGGCCGGCCACCCCGCCAGCGCCGAACAGGCGCAGCTGTTCGTTGATGCGTCGGAAGACATCCGCCGCCTGCTGCACCAGTTCGCCGCCGGCTTCTACAAAGAACCCAACCCCGAGCTGCTGGCCGCGCTCGAGCGTGTGATCCACACGCCGGTGCCCATGGCCGATGAGCCGCTGGAGGCGTCCGCGACCGGAGCCGATGACGGACTGGACATCGTGCTCAACACCCAGTGGGGTGTGGCGCCGGTGCCCGCGCCGCCGGTGGTGGTCGCCGTGGCGCCCGACGAGGTGCCGTCGGCGTTCGCCCCGCCCGATTTCGAGTCGTCCACATTTGGCGGCGACACCACCGAGTTCGCACCGCTGCCCGCCGTACGCAAAGGGGTGGTGCAGGACATCGACGACGACATCGACGCGCTGGACACCATCGACGTCGACCTGTTCCCGATTTTTGCCGACGAGGCGCAGGAACTGCTGCCACAACTGGCCGGCGCCCTGCGCCAGTGGGCGGCCCGCCCCGACAACACCAGCGCGCGCGCCGAGGTGCTGCGCAACCTGCATACCCTCAAGGGCAGTGCCCGGCTGGCCGGCGCCTTGCGGCTGGGCGAGATGGCCCACCGCATGGAGACCGATGCCGAACGGCTGGGTTCGGACCACTTGGTCAGCGCCGACATCGAGCCCCTGACCGCTGCGTTCGACGCCATCGCCGCGCGCTTTGACCTGTTGCGCAACACCGACCCGGCTTCGCACGGCGTGCTGCAGACCGCGCCCGAGCTGGCCCCCGCCGGTGTGGTGTCGCTGGCCGAGGTGCTGCAGCCCATGCCCGCGGCCGAGCCCATGCCCGAGCCGCTGGACGAGGCTCCGGTCGACGACGCGGTGACCGCTGTCGCCCTGCCAGACGCCGCCGCGCCAACCCCCGCCGCTGCGACCGTGCCCAGCACCGGCCTCACCGGCCTGGCCCTGCCGCAGGCCCCGGTGCCGGCGGCCACGCGCGCTGGCGCCGCCGTGCGCGTGCGCCCCGAGCTGCTGGACCGCCTGGTCAACCAGACCGGCGAGGTGATGATTTCGCGTTCGCGCATGGAGTCCGAACTGGTCACCCTGCGCGGCTCGCTCAAAGACCTGACGGGCAACCTGGACCGCTTGCGCCAGCAGTTGCGCGACCTGGAACTGCAGGCCGAAACCCAGATGCAGTCGCGCCTGGCGCAGGCGCGCGACGCGGACCAGTCGTTCGACCCTCTGGAGTTCGACCGCTTCACCCGCGTGCAGGAACTCACCCGCATGATGGCCGAGTCGGTCAACGACGTGGCCACCGTGCAGCGCAACCTGCAGCGCGCGGTCGAATCGACCGAAGACGGCCTGGTGGCCCAGGCGCGCCAGACGCGCGAGCTGCAGCGCGACCTGCTGCGCACGCGCATGGTGGAGTTCGAAGGCATTTCCGAGCGCCTGTACCGCGTGGTGCGCCAGGCGTCCAAGGAAACCGGCAAGCAGGTGCGGCTGGACATCTTCGGTGGCCACATCGAAATGGACCGTGGCGTGCTCGACCGCATGACCGCGGCGTTTGAACACCTGCTGCGCAACAGCGTGGTGCACGGCATCGAGGCACCCGACACGCGCCTGGCCTTGGGCAAGCCAGCCGAAGGCCGCATCGACATCCGCCTGGCGCAGGAACTCAACGACGTGTCGGTGGTGTTCGAGGACGACGGCGCCGGCCTGGACCTCGTGCGCCTGCGCGAGAAAGCGATCGCCCAGGGCTTTGTCGAACAAGGTGTGGTGCTCGGCGATGACGAGGCCGCGCAGCTGGTTTTTACCCCTGGCCTGAGCACGGCCAGCGAGGTCTCGTCGCTGGCCGGCCGCGGCGTCGGCATGGACGTGGTGCGCAACGACGTGGTCGCCCTCGGCGGTCGCATCGAAACGTCCACGCGGCCCGGCAAGGGCGCCCGTTTCAAGCTGGTGCTGCCGCTGACCACCGCGGTGACGCAGGTGGTGATGGTGCGCGCCGGCGCCTTGACCATGGGCGTGCCGTCCAACCTGGTGGAGGTGGTGCGCCGCCTGA
>NZ_JBPCSJ010000361.1:0-2970 GCF_051007235.1 Hydrogenophaga sp.
CTACACTGCGCCTTGCATGAAAGGCGAGCCGGACTTTTTTCAGAATCTGCAGGACGAACTGTCCGACGGCCGGGGCTGGCTGGACCGGACCATCGTGCTGGCCTATGCGGTGGCCGCTGGTCTGTGTGTGGTGATCTTCACGCTGATGAGCGAAACCGCCTTTGAGTGGTTCCACCTCCTGCACGAGCGCGCCCCTTGGGCGGTGCTGGTCTGGACGCCCGCCCTCACCGCCTTCATCGTCTGGGCCACGCGCCGCTTTGCCCCTGGTGCGGCCGGCTCCGGTATTCCCCAGGTGATGACCGCCCTGGACCCGCACCTGCCACGGGACATGCGCCACCGCTTCGTCTCTGTCCGCCTGACGGCGGCCAAGATGCTGCTGGGCTCGATGAGCCTGCTGGCCGGCCTGTCGGCCGGACGCGAGGGCCCCTCGGTTCAAGTCGCGGCCGGTGTGATGCACAACGCCCGGCGCTGGCTGCGCCCCGGCTCGGGCATGAGCGACCACGCCTTGCTGGTGGCCGGCGGTGCCGCCGGCATTGCCGCCGCCTTCAACGCCCCGCTGGCCGGGGTGGTGTTTGCCATTGAGGAGCTCTCGCGCAAGCTGGAGTCGCGCAACAGCGGCCTGATCATCGCGGCCATCGTGCTGGCCGGTCTGGTCAGTGTTTCGGTTTTTGGCAACCTCAGCTATTTCGGCTCCGTCGCCGTCCCCAAGCTGGGCTGGGGCGCGCTGCTGCCGGGCCTGATGGTGGCGGTGGTCTGCGGCGTGCTGGGCGGCCTGTTCGCGCGGCTGCTGGCGGCATCGGCGGCCGGCATGCCCGACCGGTTCAGTGCCTTTCGCAAGCGTTATCCGGTGCGCTTTGCGGCTGTGTGCGGCCTGGTGATTGCCGTCATCGGCCTGGCGTCGGACGGCGCCACGTTCGGCGCCGGTGCTCAAGAGGTGCGCCACATGCTGGCCGGCGAAAGCGACGCCTCGCGCCTGTACGTGCTGCTCAAGTTCGTGGCCACCTGGCTCACCGCCTGGAGCGGGGTGCCCGGCGGCATCTTCGCGCCCTCGCTGTCCATCGGCGCCGGTATCGGCCACGACGTGGCCCAGCTGGTGGCGGGCGCGCAGTTCCAGACGCTGGCGCCCAGCCTGATCGCCATGGGCATGGCCGGCTTCCTGGCGGCCGCCACGCAGGCGCCGCTGACCTCGTTCATCATCGTGATGGAGATGATCGACGGCCGTCCGATGGTGCTGAGCCTCATGGCCGCGGCCATGATCGCCAGCCTGATCGCGCGGCTGATCAGTCGCCCGCTCTACAGCACCCTGTCGGCGCTGATGATGAGACCGCTGCGCGAAGCCCAGGCACGGGCAAAGGAGGCGGCGGCCAGCGCCCGCCCAGACGACCCGATGTGAAAAAGGACCTGCCGGCTCAGGCGTGGGGCGAAGGCGCTTTCATGGGCGCGGCCAGCAGCAGCCACAGCAGCATCAGCGCCGCGCTGAACACGAAGATGCCGCCGCTGCCCCAGGTCTTGACCACCAGGCCGCCCAGGCTGCCACCGGCGAAGATGCCCAGCGACATCAGGGTGTTGTAAACGCCAAGCGCCGCGCCGCGCTGGCGCGGTTCGGCCAGGCGCGACGCCAGGCTGGGCTGGCTGGCCTCCTGTGCGTTGAAGCCGACGAAGTACAGGCACAGCAGCAGCGACACCGCCCAGATCGACGGCGCGTTCAGGCTCAGCAAAAAGCCCAGCTGCACCAGCACGATGAGCGCGATGGTGCCCAGGTACACCTGCTTGAAATAGCCTTTGCGCTCCAGCCGGAACAGCAAGCCGCCGAGGATCAGCAGCGAGCCCAGCACAGCAGGCAGGTACACCTTCCACTGCGCGGGGCTGGCCACGCCAGCCTTGGTCAGCAAGGCGGGCACCGACATCCACATCGCGATCTGCACCGCGTGCAACACGAACACGCCCAGGTCCACCCGCAGCAGCTCGGCGTTGCGCAGCACCTCGCGCAGACCGCCTCGCGACGGGGCCAGGTGTTCCAGCGGCTCGGGCGGTACCACCCAGGCCACCACGGCCATGCCGGTCAGCGCCAGCACAGCGGTCATCACAAACAGGCCTGACAGTCCGATGTGCGGCACCAGCACCGGCGCGAGCACCAGCGACAGCGCGAACATGAGCGCGATGCTGATGCCGACCAGCGCCATCGACTTGGTGCGCACCTGGTCGCGCGTGAGGTCGGCCAGCAGCGCCGTGACGGCGGCCGAGATGGCGCCCGCACCTTGAATGGAGCGCCCGGCCACCAGCCAGGGCAGGCTGGGCGCCCAGGCGGCCACCAGGCTGCCCACCACGAACAGCGCCAGTCCGGCCAGGATCACCGGCTTGCGTCCCAGCCGGTCCGATGCCATGCCCAGCGGCACCTGCAGCATCGCCTGCGTCAGACCATAGGCGCCCATGGCCAGCCCGACCAGCCACGGGTCGTCGCCGCCGGGGTAGTGTTTGGCTTCCATCGCGAACACCGGCAGCACCAGGAACAGCCCCAGCATGCGCAAGGCGTAGATGGAGGCCAACGAGAAACTGGCCCGGCGTTCGCTCGCCGTCATGCGTGCCGCGTCGGGGGCTGTGGCGGGCGTCATCGGGGAAGCGGTGTTCAGGGAAGGCACGGCGGGGCGTGAAGGGATGCGGGAAGCTGCGTATTGTGTCCGAAAGGCCGCAACGGCAGGGGCGGCGTCGACGCGACACAGCGCCGCGCCTTATCATGCAAGGTTGCCTTTTTGACACCCTCCCTGTGGACCACAAGCCCCTCGCATCGCCCCTTGCCGCCCCCGCCAGTGCCACCATGCTGTCGGTGCGCGGCGCGCGCACGCACAACCTCAAGAACATCGACCTGGACATCCCCAAGCACGCGCTGGTGGTGATCACCGGGCTGTCGGGCTCGGGCAAGTCCAGCCTGGCCTTCGACACGCTGTACGCCGAGGGCCAGCGCCGCTATGT
>NZ_JBPCSJ010000362.1:0-13447 GCF_051007235.1 Hydrogenophaga sp.
ATCCAGCGCTCGCAGCGCCTGCAGTCCGAAGAGCTGGTGAGCCTGCAGCGCCGGGCCGACGCGCTGCGGGGCGAGGCGCAGGCCATTGCCGCGCAGATCGAGCAGCAGAAGACCCGCCTGCAGATCGCCGAGGACACACAGCGCCGCTACAAAGGGCTGGCCGATCAGGACTACATCGCTCGCGAGGAGCTGATGCAAACGGAGATCGACCTGACCGAGCAGCGCTCGCGCCTGCGCGGGCTGGAACGCGATGCGCTGGGCGTGCAGCGCGAACTGGCGGCCACACAGCAGGAACTGGGCAACGCGCAGCTGCGCAGCACCGGCCAGCTGGCACAGTTGCAGCGCGAGGTCTCCAGCACCGAACAGCAGCTGACCGAGGTGGAAGGCCGCCGCCGCGTGCTCATCACCGCGCCCGAGGCGGGACGCGCCACACTGGTGACGGCCGAAGTGGGCCAGAGCATCGACGGCAACCAGCCGCTGCTGACCCTGGTGCCCGCCAGCGGCGAGCTGCAGGCCCGCCTGTACGCGCCCAGCAGCAGCATCGGTTTCGTGCAGCCGGGCGACGTGGTGCTGCTGCGTTACCAGGCCTTCCCGTACCAGAAGTTCGGCCAGCACAAGGGCGTGGTGGACACGGTCTCAACCTCCGCCGTGAGCCCGGCCGAGCTGGCCAACCTGCCGGTGGCCGAACTGCCACCGGGTGAACCGGTGTTCGCCATCCAGGTGCGGCTGCGGTCGGCCAGCGTACTGGCCAACGGGCAGGCGCGGCCGCTGCAGGCGGGCATGCGGCTGGAAGCCGACATCTTGCAGGAGCGCCGCAAACTCTACGAATGGGTGCTCGAACCCCTGTACAGCGTCACGCGCCGCCAGGCCACGCCGGAGGCGACACCATGACCTGGACCGATCGCCTGGCCTTTGGCCTGGGCCAGACCCTGCCGGTGGTGCTGCAGACCGAGGCCGCCGAATGCGGTCTGGCCTGCCTGACCATGGTGCTGCAGCACCACGGCGCCAGCACCGACCTGGCCGCCCTGCGCACGCGCCACGCCGTGGCGCTGACCGGCATGACGCTGGCCACGCTGACCGACGTGGCCCAGCGCGAGCAGCTGGGCACGCGCGGCCTGCGGCTGGAGCTGGACGAACTGCCCCAGCTGCGCCTACCGGCCATCCTGCACTGGGACCTGAACCACTTCGTCGTACTGCAGTCGGTGGGCAACGGCCACATCGTGGTGCACGACCCGGCTTTCGGCGAACGCCACCTCAGTCTGGAAGAGGCCTCGCGCCACTTCACCGGCGTGGCGCTGGAGGTCTGGCCCAACCCGGGTTTCGCGCCCAAGGAAGAAAAGACCCGCGTGCGCCTGTCGCAGCTGATCGGCCAGGTCTCGGGCTTCTGGCCATCGCTGGGTCAGGTGCTGATGCTGTCGCTGGCGCTGGAGGTGTTCGGCCTGGTGTCGCCGCTGTTCATGCAGTGGGTGCTGGATCATGTGGTGGTCTCGCGCGACACGCAGCTGCTCACCACGCTGGCCATCGGCTTTGCGCTGCTCATGCTGGTGCAGCAGGGCACGAGCCTGGTCCGCTCCTGGCTGCTCATGGTCATCAACACCTCGGTCGGTCTGCAGTGGAAGGCCAATGTGTTCGCGCACATGACCCGCCTGCCGCTGTCCTATTTCCAGAACCGGCACCTGGGCGACATCGTCTCGCGCGCCGGATCGGTGAACGACATCCAGAGCACGCTGACATCGGCCTTTGTCGAAACCCTGTTCGACGGCCTGCTGGTCATCCTCACCCTGGTGCTCATGTTCGTCTACAGCCCGACCCTGGCTTGGGTGGCGGTGGTGGCGGTGCTGCTGTACCTGGCGGTGCGCCTGCTGTGGTACCGGCCGTTCTACGCCGCCAACGAAGAAGCGCTGGTGCGCGACGCCAGCCAGTCCAGCCACTTCCTGGAATCCATCCGCGGCATGCGCGCGATCCAGCTGTTTGGCCGCCAGACCCAGCGCCAGGGCGCCTGGCAAACCTTGATGGTCAGCGCCACCAACGCGCGCCTGAAGATCGAGAAACTGCAGATCCTCTACAGCCTGGTGCGCGGCCTGCTCGGCGGCGCCCTTGCGCTGCTCATCGTCTGGCTCGGTGCGCAGCAGATCATCGCCAACGAGCTCACCGTCGGCATGCTGATGGCCTTCATGGCCTACCGCGGCCAGTTCGACAGCCGTGTCACGTCGCTGATCGACAGGGCCATCGACCTGAAGATGCTGCGCCTGCATGCCGAACGCCTGGCCGACCTGGTGCTGACCCCGACCACGCCGGCAGCGCAGCGGCTGGACGCCCGCGACCTGGCACCGGCCGCCGCGACCGCGACCGTGCCCGCCCTGGCGCTGGAGCAGCTGCGCTACCGCTACGCCGACCAGTCGCCCTGGGTGCTGGACGGCATCACGCTCCACATCGCGCCCGGCGAGGTGCTGGCCATCACCGGCCGTTCGGGCTGCGGCAAGACCACCCTGGTCAACCTGCTGCTGGGCACCTACGCCCCCACCGAAGGCCGGGTGCTGGTGGATGGCGTGCCGCTGGCCCAGGTGGGCGTGGACCGCTGGCGCCAGGGCGTGGCCACGGTGATGCAGGACGACACCCTGTTCGCCGGGTCGATTGCCGACAACATCGGCTTCTTCGACCCGCAACCCGACCTGACCTGGATGGTGGAATGCGCCCGCATGGCGGCCCTGCACGACGACATCGAACGCATGCCCATGGCCTACCAGACCCTGGTGGGCGACATGGGCACCGTGCTCTCGGGCGGGCAGAAGCAGCGCCTGCTGCTGGCGCGTGCGCTGTACAAGCGCCCGCGGGTGCTGATCCTGGACGAGGCCACCAGCCACCTGGACGTGGAATCGGAGGCCCAGGTCAATGCGGCCATCGCCGCCCTGCCCGTGACCCGCATCGTGGTGGCCCACCGGCCCGAGACCATCCGATCGGTACAGCGCGTGGTCGACCTGCGCGACGGCCGAGTGGCCTTTGACGGCCAGCCCGCCGACTACCTGCGTCAGATGGGCTACCTGACCCCGGCCTCGGCATGAAACACCGGCGCATCTTCGACCAGTCGACTGCGCGCAGCAGCGCCTGGAGCCTGGTCCTGCTGCTGGCGGCCCTGGGCCCGGCGCACGGCCAAACACCCGAGCCCCGCCTGCGCCTGAGCACCACACTGGCCCAGGTGCCTGCCGTGCCGGCGGAGCCCGACCCGTCCGCCCACTGGAGTCAGGACGCCCAGCGCTGGCAACCCGGCAGCAGCGCCTGTTCCGACCGCCAGGCCCCGCGCTGGGACCGGCTGACGCTGGACGATGCCCTGGCCCACACCCTGTGCCAGAGCCCGGGCCTGCGCCAGGCGCTGGCCGATGTGGCCGAACAGCGCGCGGGCGTGGACATCGGTGAAGTGGCCTTGCGCCCGCGCTGGAGCGCAAACGCCGAATACAGCGGTGCGCGCAACTTCAATTCGTTCGGCAGTTCCGGCCGCGCGCTGTCGGCCAGCCTCGGCCTGAGCTGGGTGCTGTTCGACTTTGGTCAGCGCAGCGCCAGCCTGCAGTCAGCCCGGCAGACTCTGGCCGCCGCACTCGCAGCGCAAGACAACGCCTTGCTGGACGGGGTGCGCGAACTGGTGCGCCTGTACGGTGAGGGCGTGGTCGCCACCGCCGCGCTGGAGGCGAGCCAAGAGGCGGAAGCTGCGGCCGATCAGACCGCGGCCGCCGCCCTCGCACGCTACCAGGCCCAGGTGGGCAACCAGATCGACCGCCTGCAGGCCCAGACCGCGCTGGCCCAGGCGACCCTGGAGCGGGTGCGCGCCCAGAGCGTCTGGGACAACGCGCGCGCCCAGCTGGCCCTCGCCCTGGGCGCCGAGATCGGCCAGCCGCTGCGGCTGGCCGACTGGGAAGCATGGGTCCTGCAACGCCTGCCCGCACCGGAACTGCAAGCGCTGCGGCAAGAGGCCCGTGCGCAGCACCCGCGCCTGAGGACGACCCAGGCGCAAATCGACGCCCTGCGCTCGCGGCTGCAGGCGGTGCAGGCCGACAACAAAGGCAGCGTGAGCCTGAGCGCCAGCGGCGGCAACTCCCGCAACTGGGGCGCGGCGGGCAGCGGCAACATCCCCACCGCCAACGCCGCCGTGGTGGCCAGCATCCCGCTGTTCAATGGCCGCGAGGCCGACGCCCAGGCGCGCCAGGTGTTGGCGCAGATCGCCTCACGCGAGGCCGAGCGCGAAGCGGTGCTGCGCGACATCGACAGCCAGCTCTGGCAAGCCCACCAGGCCTGGCGCACCAGCCAGCAAAGCCTGCTGGCCAGCGACCGCCTGCTCGAATCGGCCGCCGCCACCCACCGCGTGGCACAGGGGCGCTACAAGGCGGGCGTAGGGTCCATGCAGGACCTGCTCAGCGCCCAGTCCACTCTGGCCGACGCACGGCGCCAGCGGGTCGGCGCCCTGGTGGAACAGCTCACCGCCCAGACACAGCTGAGCCTGGCGACTGGCCGGGTGGGACCGGCCCCCGCGCAAACTGCAACCGTCCGCACACGCTGACCCTTTGTGCTGCGGTAAAAAAAACGCCCCTGCGCTCGCAGGGGCGTTGATCGGTTTGAAACCTGTTGCCGGTCAGAGCGGCACTTCTTCCACCGGGCAGGTCGGCTTGGGCTGGCAGGTGGTGGTCGTGTTGCAGCTGTCCTTGGGCGGGGTGTAGCAGCTGTCCGTGGTTTTCGGTGCGCAGGTGTAAGTGGTCTTGGGTTCGCAGGTGTAGGTGGTCTTGGGCTGGCAGTAGCTGTAGCTCTTGAAGCTCCAGCTGGACCAGCCCCAGCACAACCAGCCGCCGGACACTTGCTTCATTTCGTCTTGGGACAGAGCGCGCATGGATGAACTCCTTGGAGAAGTTGGATGCTTGGGGACTACAAGCACCGGGTTGAATATGAACTTTAGTTTAATTCAGATACAACCGTTTACAACCCCCTGATCGACCGCTCGTCGGTTTTTGACCGTTCAGTACCGCACACGCTCCGCTCGTCACATGAAAAAAGCCCCGCTTGAACGGGGCTTTCGAAACAGAGCGTCTGCCGTTCAGACCAGCGGTACGCCCGTCTTGCTCTGGATGAACTCGCGCGTCACGCCATCGGCCAGTTCCACCAGCTTCAGGCCCTCGGGCGTCACGTCCATCACGCCCAGATCGGTGATGATGCGGTCGACCACGCCCTTGCCGGTCAGCGGCAGGGTGCACTGGGGCAGGATCTTCAGGTCTTCGGTGCCATCCTTCTTCTTGGCCACGTGCTCCATCAGCACGATCACGCGTTTGACGCCAGCCACCAGGTCCATGGCGCCGCCCATGCCCTTGACCATCTTGCCGGGGATCATCCAGTTGGCCAGGTCGCCCTCGGCCGTCACCTGCATGGCGCCCAGGATGGACAGGTTGATCTTGCCGCCGCGGATCATGGCAAAGCTGTCGTGGCTGCCGAAGATGGCCGAGCCCTTGAGCGTGGTCACGGTCTGCTTGCCGGCGTTGATCAGGTCGGCGTCCACCTCGTCTTCATAGGGGAAGGGGCCGATGCCCAGCATGCCGTTCTCGCTTTGCAACCACACCTCGACGTGGTCGGGCACGTGGTTGGCCACCAGCGTCGGGATGCCGATGCCGAGGTTCACATAGAAACCGTCCTGCAGTTCCTGGGCCGCGCGCGCGGCCATCTGGTCTTGGGTCCAGGGCATGTCAAATCTCCTTAGATCGGTTGGGGACAGAGCTGAAGGTCTGTCCCGCAAAAACATCAGACTTTGCGGTCGCGGGTGGTGCGCTTCTCGATGCGCTTCTCGGGCGTCGGGTTGTGCACGATGCGGTGCACATAGATGCCGGGCAGGTGCACGTCGTCGGGCGCGATCTCGCCCGTGGCGACGATGCGCTCGACCTCGACGATGCAGATCTTGCCGGCCATGGCGACGGCCGGGTTGAAGTTGCGTGCCGTGAGGTTGAAGCGCAGGTTGCCAGAACGGTCGGCCACGTCGGCCTTGACCAGTGCCACCTCGGGGAACAGCGCGTGCTCCATCACATAGGTCTCGCCGCCGAACTCGCGCAGCTCCTTGCCCTCGGCCACCAGGGTGCCGACGCCGGTCTTGGTGAAGAAGGCCGGGATGCCGGCGCCACCGGCGCGCAGCTTCTCGGCCAGCGTGCCCTGGGGTGTGAATTCGAGTTCGAGTTCACCGGCCAGGTACTGGCGCTCGAACTCCTTGTTTTCGCCCACGTAGGACGAAATCATCTTCTTGATCTGGCGCGTCTGCAGCAGCTTGCCCAGACCGAAGTCGTCCACGCCGGCGTTGTTGGAGATGGCGGTCAGGTTCTTCACGCCTGAATCGCGCAGGGCGTCGATGAGCGCTTCAGGGATGCCGCAAAGGCCGAAACCGCCGACCGCGATCAGCTGGCCGTCGGCCACCACGCCCTGGAGGGCTTCGGCCGCGCTGGGGTAGATCTTGTTCACGTGAAAAGACTCCAGTGGTTGAACAAACAGGGATCGAAGAATTCGAGTGGTTGGACGATACTACGTATCAACATACGTAGTTTGACCTAGAGACTTACCCACACCCGGCCATGGACCGCATCGACTACCGCCTCGCCTTCGACCTCGCGCCGGTGGGCCTGGCGCTGTCGCGCCAGCGCACGATGGTGGACTGCAACCAGGCTCTGTGCGAGATGTTCGGCGCCTCGCGCGAGCAACTGGTGGGTCAGAGCTTTCGCATCCTTTACCCCAGCGCCGACGAGTACGAGCGCACCGGCGCGCGCATCGTGCCCATCCTCGGCCGCGGCGGCACCTACGCCGACGAACGCATCATGCAGCGCGTGGACGGCCGCTTCAAGGGCGAGACCTTCTGGTGCCACGTGACCGGGCGGGCGCTGGACCCGGCCGACCCGCACGCGGCCGGCATCTGGAGCTTCGAAGACCTGAGCGCGCGCCGGCCGGTGGGCGCTGCGCTGACGCCGCGTGAACGCGAGGTGGCCGCGTGCCTGATGGACGGCCTGACCAGCAAGGAGATCGGCAAACAACTGGGCATCAGCCACCGCACGGTGGAAATCCACCGCGCACGACTGATGCGCAAGTACCAGGCGCACAGCACGCCCGATCTGGTGCACCGGCTGATCGCGGGGACCTGACGATGCCCGCTCAGGCGTCAGGCCTGACCAACCGCCACGGCTGCGCGATCCGCATGCCCAAGCACCAGATCGGCGGCCTGGGCCAGGACCTCAACGCCGGACCGGAGCGTGGACCGCCGTGCAAGGCACGCCTCCAACACGCCCCGATCGGCCAGCAAAGCCTGCAATGCGCCACCCCATTCGCTGCCTGAATGGCGGTGTCCCAACCGCAAGCGCTGCACGCGCCGGGCGTTGTCGAACTGGTCGAAATGGTTGGGCAACACCAACTGGGGACAACCGGCCGCCACCGCCTGCGCGAGCGTACCGACACCCCCGCAATGCACAAGCGCGGCCGCACGGGGCAACAGAGCGCTCAAAGGGACGTAACGGCGGTACAGCGCCCAGGGCGGCAGGTCATCACACCCCTTGACCTGATCGGGATAGCGGGTGAGCAACACCACCCTGAGGCCGCAATGCTGGGCTGTGCGCAGCGCCTCATCGAAGAACTTTTGGGCATTGCGCCGGGCGGACCCCGGGTAACACACCACCGGGGGCGGTCCATCGGCCAGGAAGTGCTCCAGCTCGGGATCGACCGTCGCCATGGCCGCTTCGCCCGATCCATCCACCTGCGGGAAACCCAGCACGCGCGCCGCGGCCGGCCAGTCCGGCTGTGGCGAGCCGAACCAATCGGGGAATAGGCCGAGCACCCGCTCGGGCGAATGCATCCACCGGCTCAGCAAGTGGCGCACCGGCGGCAGTCCCAGTTCGGCCCTGAGCACATTGAGATCGCGGGTCACCACCGGGTCGAACACGAGTCGCTCGACCCACGGCCCCAGCCAGGCGCCAGCCCAGGCGGGCACGCGCTCGGGATACGGCAGCGCCTTGAGCGCAGGCAGGTCACGGAACGACACCATGCACAGGGGGGACAGGTGCACGGTCACCAAGGGCAACCCCAGGCGCTCCTGTGCGAGGCGTCCCGCCAATGCAAACGTGGAGGCCACGACCAGAGGGCGCGGCGCGTGCGCCGGACGATCGTGCCAGCGCGACACCAGATCGGCATAGGCCGCTCGCGTGCTCTGCTCGACCCGGCGCCACATCTGAGGCGTCTTGTGCAACCCCTTCGCGTGCAGCGAGAGGTCCGGCATGGCATCTGTCTCCAGCGTCACCGCCTCCAGGCCCATGCGCTCGACCATGGGCCTGTGCAGTGCACCACACCACAGCGTGACCGCATGGCCGCGCCGTGCCAGTTCGCTGCCCAGGGCGGCCAGGGGCAGCACATCCCCCAGCGAACCGAAGGTCAAAATCCAGATGGGCGACAGCCCGACCGACGCCTCACCAGGTGGGGGGACTCCAGCGTTCACGTCCGTCCACCGACCAGCCCGCGCGCACCCCGCCGCGAAGTGAAGCGTCCTGCCAACATGGGTGTGGGCGAGGTCACTGGGGCTGGTAGCCGCTGGCCTGGATGATCTTCGCCCAGACCTCGCGGTAGGCGACTTCGCGCTTGCCCAGCTCCGCGCCGCTCATGTAGCCCACGGTCAGGCCCATCGCGGTCAGCTTGTCTTTCACGTCCGGCTGCGCGATGACCTTCTGCACACCCACCGCCAGCTTGTCCAGGGAAGCCTTGGGCGTGCCGGCGGGCGCAAAGATGCCGTAGTACGGCACTTCCTCAAAGCCCTTGATGCCCAGTTCGGTGAAGGTCGGCACGTCGGGCAGCGCGGCCTGGCGCTGCGTGCCCATGACGGCGGCCACGCGCAGCTTGCCGGCCTTGTTGTTCTCGATGAAGTCGGGCACCGAGCCCACACCGGCCGGGATGGTGTTGCCCAGCATGTCGGCCATCATGGGTGCGCTGCCGCGGTAAGGTGCGGCCACCAGATCGAGCCCGAACTGTTTGCCGATCACCTGCACCGCGAACTGCGGTGTGGACGCCGGCGCCGGAATGCCCATGGTCGCCTTGCCGCCGGCGGCCTTGACGCCGTCCACCCAGGCCTTGAAGTCGCGCGCCGGGGTGCCGCCCGAGAGCGCCACCGCGTTGACGAAGGTGGCGAAGCCGGCCACCGGCACGAAGTCTTTGGCCGGGTCGAAACCGGGGTTCTTCATGGTCAGCGGCAGGATGGAGACGCTGTGGTCGTGGCTGAGGAACAGGGTGTGGCCGTCGGGCGCGGCGGCTTTGAGCGCCTGCGCGGCCAGCTGCCCGCCGGCACCGGCCTTGTTGTCCACCACCACGCTGTTGCCCAGCTCGGCCTGCAGGCGCTCGGCCAGGATGCGGGCGACGGCGTCGGTGCCGCCGCCGGCCGGAAAGCCCACCAGGATACGGGTTGTGCTCTGGGCCTGCGCCAGGCCGATACCGGCGACGGCGGAGAGGGCGAGCGCGAGGCGGCTGGCACAGGCGATGAAGGAACGGCGATGGGATGTCATGGATGCACTCCTGAAAAAAGACAACGGGATCAGGCCTTGGGCGGGTCGACCACCTCGGCCGCGGTGCGGAAGGCTTCCACCGAGGTGGGGATGCCGCAGTAGATGGCCGCGTGCAGCAGCACCTCCTGGATTTCTTCGACGGTCGCGCCGTTGTTGAGTGCGCCGCGCACATGACCCTTGAGTTCGTGCTGCTTGCCCAGCGCGGTGAGCATGGCCACGGTGACGAGGCTGCGTGTCTTGCGGTCCAGGCCGGGTCGTTGCCACACATCGCCCCAGGCGGCGCGGGAAATGTGGTCCTGGATCGGCTGTGTGAAGGGCGTGGTGCCGGCCAGTGCGCGGTCAACGAAGGGGTCGCCCATCACCTCGCGGCGGGTGGCCAGGCCACGGTGGTACTGATCGTCCTGCATGTGGTGTGTCCCAAGTGTCAGTGAAGGTTCAAGCGGCAAGGATAAGCTGCCCGTTTTGACAAAACCTGACCGGAGACAAACATGAGCACCCGCTATCCCCTGCCCGACCTGAACACCCTGCCCGACGACCTCAAGGCCAAGATCCTGGAGGTGCAGGAAAAAGCCGGCTTCGTGCCCAACGTGTTCCTGGGGCTGGCGCGCCGGCCGGCCGAATGGCGCGCCTTTTTTGCGTACCACGACGCGCTGATGGTGCCCGAAACCGTGGGCCGTACCTCGGGCCTGAGCAAGGGCGACCGCGAGATGATCGTCACCACCACCAGCGCGGCCAACCACTGCCTGTACTGCGTGGTGGCGCACGGCGCCATCCTGCGCATCTACGAAAAGAAACCGCTGGTGGCCGACCAGGTGGCCGTCAACCACCGCAAGGCCGACATCACCCCGCGCCAGCGAGCCATGCTGGACTTCGCGATGAAGGTCTGCCTGGCGTCGCACGAGGTCGAGGACGCCGACTTCGCCGCGCTGGCCGAGCACGGTTTCAGTGACGAGGACGCCTGGGACATCGCGGCCATCACCGCCTTCTTCGGCCTGTCCAACCGCATGGCCAGCTTCAGCGGCATGACGCCCAACCCCGAGTTTTATCTCATGGGCCGGGTGCCGAAACAGAAGTAAAGCCCCCGTACTACGCCGCTGCGAGGGTGGCGGCCCCAGGACCGGGGAGGGACCCGGTCCTGGCCGGGTCTGGGGGCTCATCCGGCTTGGGGCGGCCCTGCGCAGCAGTGGCGCCCCACGCTCCGCCGCTGCGCGGGTCGCTGCCCCCACGGGGGCTGATCCCGCTTTGGGGCGGCCCGGCGCCGGATCGACGTCTTCAGCGACCCAGCAGCGGCGGGTGCCCGGCGCCTTCGATCAGCGCGCGGGCGTGGTCCGACATCGGCACCGACTTCTGCTGCGGAAAATCCACCCAGACGATGGTGGCGCCGCCGTTGGCGTACACGGTGGTCGGGTCGTCGGTGCGCAGCATCTCGTGGAAGGTGTCGAACGAGGTCTTGCCCATGGTGCCCACGTAGGTGCGCACCAACACGTCGCCCGGGAATTCGAACTGCCGGATGAAGTTGCAGAAGGCGTTGACGATCACCGGGCCTTCGCCCTTGGGGTCGGCCGGCAGCCCCATGCCGAAGAACCAGTCCAGCCGCGCGATCTCCATGTAGCGAAAGTAAATCGTGTTGTTGACGTGGCCCATGGCGTCCATGTCGCCCCAGCGGATGGGCACGACAACCTCGTGCACCAGGCGTTTCTCGACAGGCAGTTCAAGTTTCATCGGTTCTCCTTGTCTTGTTCATCTGTGCGCGCGGATCGAAGCGAGGATGCCGCCGATGAACAGCACGCAGGCCAGCAACTGCGTCGTCCCCGGCCAGTCCCCGCTCCAGGCGAAAGCGTAGACCAGGGCGAACACCGTTTCGCTCACCACCAGCTGACCGGCCAGGCTGGTGCTCAGGCGGCGGCTGGCCACGTTCCACATCACCGACGCGATCCAGGCCGAGCCGATGCCAGTGAACACGCAGACGAACACAAACGCGCCGAACCCAGGGCGGGACGTGACCGCATCCCACCCGGTGCCCCAGCCCAGCCAGAGCGCCAGCCCACCCAGGCCGGCCGACAGCCCCAGCCAGTTGGCCCAGGCGGTGGACTTGACCTCGGGGTGACGGCGGATCCAGCGCGCGTTGAGCATGCCAAACGCCAGCCAGCTGAGCATGGCACCCACCGCAAACAGCACGCCACGCCAGAAATGCCCGGCGCCCACCGGGTCAACCTCCTGGGCCGTGGCGTCCATCATCAGCGCCATGCCGGCAGCGGTCAGCACCAGGCCGGGCAGCAGCGCCGCCCAGCGCAGGTGCACCGGCTTGCCCAGCAGCATCATCCACACCGGCAGCGTGCCGATGATCAGCGCCGGCAGCGCGGCCCCCGCGTCGGCGATGCCGTAGACCAGCAGCAGGTAGTAGCCGGTGTAGCCCAGCACGCTGAGCCAGAGCGCGGCCAGCGCCTGCGCCCCGCTGGGCCACAAGCCGCCGCGCCGGTTCGGTGCGGACCGCAGCGTCTCCCATAGCATCCACACCAGCGAAAACAGGCCGCAGGCCACGAAGCGGCCTGCCGTGTAGTCCACCGACGAAAACCCGGGCGCCACCAGCGGCGCAACGAAGGTCGTGCCCCAGAACGCCCCGGCCCCAAGACCCGCCGCGATGCCGGTGGCCATGCCGGGTGGCAGGCCGCCCAGCGCGCGATCAGACACCGAAGCCGTCATCCGCTGCGATCACCGCACCATTCACGAAGTGGCTTTCGTTGGACGCCAGCATGACCAGGATCGCGTCCAGGTCGGCTGGCTGGCCCACGCGCTTGCGCGGCAGCAGGTTGATCAGCTTCTGGCCCTGCTCGGTCTGCCAGTGGTGGTGGTTGATCTCGGTGTCGATATAGCCAGGGCAGATGGCGTTGACGTTGACGCCGTACTTGCCCCATTCCACCGCCATGGCCTTGGTCATGTGCACCACGGCGGCCTTGCTCATGCAGTACACGCCGATCTGCGGCAGCACCTTGAGCCCGGCCATGGACGCGATGTTGATGATGCGCCCGCCCACGTAGGTGCCCGGTGCCGCGCCCTTGGCGCGCGCCAGCATGCGCTTGGCCACCTCCTGCGCCACGAAGAAAGCGCCCTTGGTATTGGTGTCGAAAATGAAGTCGTAATCCTCTTCGCTCACGTCCTGCAGGCGCTGGGTGGTGCTCACGCCCGAGTTGTTCACCAGGATGTCGATCGCGCCGACCTCGGTCTCGGCGTGCGCCACCGCCGCCTTGATGGACGCCTGGTCGGTCACGTCCAGCGCCACCACGTGCGCGTCGCCGCCTTCGGCTTCGATGTGGGCACGCAGCGCCATCAGGCGGTCGGTGCGGCGGCTGGCCAGCACCACCGCGGCGCCAGCTTTGGCCAGGGTCTTGGCAAACTGTTCACCCAGGCCACCGGAGGCGCCGGTGATCAGGGCCACGCGGCCCGAAAGGTCAAGGCTGTAGGCCATTTAGGGATGCTCCTCGAAAGACGTCGCTCGGTTCGCCAACACGGCGAGGGTGACAAGGATTGTGCGCCATCGGCCACTAGAATCCGTCACGACCACGACAGGCCAGCCCCCCTTGGGCGCAGCACGACCGAGAAAGAACACCCCACCATGAGTCCCCAAGAAATCCTGAGCACGTACGGCCCGCGCGAGGCCATGGAATACGACGTGGTGATCGTCGGCGGCGGCCCGGCCGGGCTGTCCACCGCGATCCGTCTGAAGCAACTGGCCGCCGACAAGGGCAGCGAGATCAACGTCTGTGTGCTCGAGAAGGGCTCCGAGCCCGGCGCCCACATCCTCTCGGGCGCCGTGATGGACCCCAGGGCCCTCACCGAACTGTTCCCGCACTGGAAGGAACTGGGCGCGCCTCTGAACCAGCCCGTGACCGGTGACGACCTGCTGG
>NZ_JBPCSJ010000363.1:0-9315 GCF_051007235.1 Hydrogenophaga sp.
GCGTCACCCCCCCAGGGGGGCGTCACCAGCAGCCCGGCGGAGCCGGTTCTGCGGTGACTCTGGAACGAGACACGGCTGTCGCAACGACGCCCCCGCGAGAGCCGCCGTCGGGGAGCGAAGTGCCTTTACCCCAGGCCACCGCGGAACCGGCTTTGCCGGGCCGCCAGTGGCGTCCCCCCGGGGGGGTGACGCCGCAGGCGGCGCGGGGGGGTGCCTAGTGCAAGCCCTGTGGATGCTGCTGGCGTCGGTGTTCTTCGCGACCATGGGGGTGTGCATCAAGTTCGCGTCGGTGCACTTCAACAGCTTCGAGATCGTCACCTACCGCGGTCTGGTGGGGGTGGTGTTTTTGTGGGGATTCACCCGGGCGCGCGGCGTCTCGCTGCGCACTACCGTGCCCATGATGCATGTGTGGCGCAGCCTGGTCGGCACGGTCTCGCTGACCGCCTGGTTCTACGCCATCGCCCTGCTGCCGCTGGCCACGGCCATGACGCTCAACTACATGAGCAGCGTCTGGATCGCCACCTTCCTGCTCGGCGGGGCGCTGCTGGTGCAGGGCCGCGGCGCGCCCATGCGGCAACAGGGGCCGCTGTTCCTGACGGTGCTGGCCGGGTTCGCCGGGGTGGCCATGATGCTGCGTCCCACACTCGCGCCGGACCAGCTGATCGGCGCCATCGTGGGCCTGCTCTCGGGCCTGTTCGCGGCGCTGGCCTATCTGCAGGTGGCGTCGCTGGCCCGCGCGGGCGAGCCCGAAACCCGCACCGTGTTCTATTTTTCCATCGGCGCCGTGCTGGCCGGCCTGCTGGGCATGGCCTTCGTGGGCGCCACGCCCTGGACCTGGCCGGCCGCGCTGTGGCTGCTGCCCATCGGCCTGCTGGCGCTGGGCGGGCAGCTGTGCATGACCCGCGCCTACGCCAGCGGCGCCACCCTGCTGGTGGCCAACCTGCAGTACTCGGGCATCGTGTTCGCGGGCATCCTGGGCATGGTGGTGTTCGGTGACCGCATGCCCCTGATGGGCTGGCTGGGCATGGGCCTCATCATCGCCAGCGGCATCACCGCCACCTGGCTGCGCAGCCGCGCCGTGCCCAATGCGCCGGCAGAAGAGCACTGACGGCCTGCACGCCGGCGCGCCGGCAGTGCACAGCGTCACGGGTGCAAACCTTTGCTCTATAGGGCGCAGCGGGGGGTGTCCCGCACAATGCGCCGCATGTACCCACTGCTCATTTCCACCGCCCAGCTGCAGGCCCTGATGGCCGGCAACGCGCCGCCCCTGGTGTTCGACTGCAGCTTTGACCTGATGAACCCCGACGCCGGGCCCGAACAGCACCGGCAGGCCCACATACCGGGGGCGCGCCATGTGCACCTGGACCGCGACCTCAGCGCGCACGACGGCGCGCCGTGTGCCAGCGGCGGACGCCACCCGCTGCCCACACGCGAGGCCTTTGCCGGCTGGCTGGCCGCCGCCGGCCTGAACGCGGGCCAGCAGGTGGTGGTGTACGACAGCCAGGGCGTCAACTACTGCGGGCGCCTGTGGTGGATGCTCAAGTGGTGCGGGCACGAAGCCGTGGCCGTGCTCGATGGCGGGTTCCAGGCCTGGCAAGCGGCCGGTGCAACGGTGGCCACGGGTGAAGAACCAGCGGCCGCCGCGCCCGGCAGCTTTGTGCTGGGGTCGGCCCTGGCCGCCACCGCCGACGCCCGCGGCATCGCGCGCCAGCTGGGCGCACCCGACCAGACCCTGATCGACGCGCGCGGCGCCCCGCGCTTTCGCGGCGAGGTCGAACCGCTGGACCCGGTGGCCGGCCACATCCCGGGCGCGCTGAACCGCCCGTTCGCCGACAACATCGGGCCCGACGGCCGCTTCAAGCCCGCGGCCCGGTTGCGCGCCGAGTTCGAGCTGCTGCTGGCCGGCCGCGACCCGGCCAGCGTCACCCACCACTGCGGCAGCGGCGTGAGCGCAGTGCCCAACCTGCTGGCCATGGAAGTGGCCGGTCTGGGCCGCACCGCCCTGTTCCCCGGCAGCTGGAGCGAGTGGTGCAACACACCCGGCCTGCCTTGTGCCCAGGGTCAAGTTTCCCGCGCCTGAGCCGATGCCATAGGACGACCCGACATGGATTTGCGCCGACCCGCCCCGCACCGGGGTGCGCTGGTGCACCACCCCCCACGTGACAGAACCCGTCCGCACCGCACCGGTGACGCCCGACAAGGGCATCCACCAGACCACGCTCAAAGCCATTGCGCTGCTGATCGGCGTGGCCGCGACCGTGCTCACCCCGCTGGTGCAGCTGAGCAGCACCAACCCGCTGGAGGTGTGGTCGACCGTGCTCGTGGCGCTGATCGGCTGGGTGGCCTACGCGCTGGTGTCCAGAGGCCACACCGTGTACATGCCCCATCTGATGGTGTATTCGGTGCTGATGGCGGCCAACCTGGCGGTGCTGGCTTTTGGTTCGGTGCGCACCGCGGGGGGCTTCCTGTTCGTGGCGGCGGTCGCGGGGGCGGGCATTCTGCTGAGCCGCACCGCGCTGATCGGCTCGGTCGTGTTCAGCGTGGCGTCGCTGGGGGCACTCACGCTCGCTGAAGCCCGCGGTGGGCTGCATACACCCAATTTCGCTGTCGGCACCAAGGTCTGGATCACGCACTCCACGGTGCTGATCGTGGTGGCCATCCTCGTTTACTACAGCCGATCGCGGGCCGAAGCGGCTTTCCAGCGGCAGCTGGAAGAACTGGCCCTGCGCAAGCGCACCGAGCAGGAGCGCGACCGCAGCCTGGTGCGCTTTGCCCGCATCTTCCGCACCAGTCCCAGCCCCATGCTGGCGCAGTCGGCCCGCGACGGCATGATCCTGGACGTCAACCCCGCCTTCGAGCGCTGCTACGGCTACACGCGCGACCAGGTGCTGGGCCAGCCCGACCACAGGCTCTGGGCCGATCTGTCGCAGCGCACCGCCTACCTGGAACAGATCGCCGAACACCGCCGCACCGAACGCGTGGCCGCGCGCAGCCAGCGTGCCGATGGCAGCCCGTTCGACGCACTGGTCTCCAGCGAAATGAGCGACGACCCCGGCGACCGCCTGGTGATCACCACCATCATCGACGTGACCACCCAGAACGAGGCCATGGAGCGGCTGCGCAAGTCCGAGGAGCGCTTTGCCAAGGCCTTCAACTTCAGTCCGCTGAAGATGACCATCACGCGCTTGAGCGACGGCAAGTTCATCGAGGTGAACCAGGCCCGGGACCCGGTGCAGGGCCTGCGCCGGGACGATCTGCTGGGCAAGACGACACTGGAGCTGGGCGGCTGGCTGAGCCCGGCGGACCGGCAGACCTTCATCGACCGCATCCTGGCCGACGGCCACGTGAGCGGCTACGAGACCCGCATGCGCCATGTGGATGGCGGGGTGATCGACGCCAAGATGTGGGCTGAGCGCATCGAGATCGACGGCGAAGACTGCATCCTGTCGTGCTTCGTCAACACCACCGAAGAAAAGCGCCGCGAGGCCCAGCTGCTGGCGCTCACCCGCGGCATGGCCGGCCCCAGTGGCGACGCGCTGTTCCAGGCGCTGACCTTGCACATGGCGCAGGCCATCGGGGCCGACATGGTCACCGTCAGCGAGCTGCGCGACGACCACCGCGCGCGCACGCTGGCGGTCTGGAAAGACGGCCGCAACAGCCGCAACTACAGCTTCGATCTGGACGGCACACCCTGTGCAGAGGCCTTGAAGCAGCCCAGTCTGTACGTCCACGAAAGCGCGCTCGCCCAGCGGTTCCAGCACTACCAGGCCCTGGCCGACGAGGGCTTGCAGGCCTACGTGGGCCAGCCGCTGCGCGACGAGGACGGCACCCCCATCGGGGTGCTCAACGCGTTCTGGCGCCACCCGGTGCATCTGTCCAACGACACCCGCGCGCTGATGGCGATCTTTGCCAGCCGGGCCAACGCCGAGCTGGTGCGCCTGCGCCGCGACCGCGAGATCCTGCGCCTGAACACTTCGCTGGAAGAACGGGTGCGCGAACGCACCGCCGAACTGCGCAAGCTCAACGCCGAACTCGACTCGTTCGCCTATTCCGTTTCGCACGACCTGAAGTCGCCGCTGCGCGCGATCGACGGCTTCACCCAGCTGCTGCAGGAGTCGCTGGAGGGCCGGCTGGACGCACACGAGGCCGAACTGCTGGACCGCGTGCTCGCCGGCACCCACCGCATGAGCACGCTGATCGCCGACCTGCTGGCGCTGGCCCGGGTCAGCCAGGGACCGCTGCAGCGCAGCCCGGTCGACCTGAGCGCGATGGCGCTGCAGGTGCTGCAGGCCGAGCAGGCCAAACACCCGGAACGCACCCTGCGCTGGCAGGTCGCGCCCGGTCTGCACGCCGAGTGCGACGCGCGGCTGGCCCGCATCGCGCTGGAAAACCTGCTGGGCAACGCGGTGAAGTACACCCGCGACCAGGCCGACGCGGTGATCGAATTCGGCCAGCTGCCGAACCACCAGGGCGCAGCGGGCGACTTTTTTGTGCGCGACAACGGCACCGGTTTCGACATGGCGCACGCCCACAAGCTGTTCCAGCCCTTCCAGCGCCTGCACATGCCCAGCGCCGGCTTCGAGGGCACCGGCATCGGCCTGGCCACGGTGCGCCGCATCCTGGAGCGACACGGCGGCAGCATCCGCGCCGTTGCGCAACCGGGTGAAGGCGCGCGCTTCCTGTTCAGTTTCGAAGCGGCCACCAGCGCCGCACCACCGGCGACATCGACAACGCCATGACGACACCCCCGCCCACCGATTTGCCACGCACCACCGCCCCCCGCCCGGGCCGGTTCGACGAGCACCGCCGCAAGGCGTTGCACACGCTGCTGCTGTCCACCAGCGCGGCCTTCCCCCTGGTCGGCGTGACGCTGTACCTGCGCGATGGCGGCACCCCGCTGGCGTGGACGGTGCTGCTCATGAGCACCCTGGTCTGGCTGCTGGTCTGGCTGTGCCGGCGCGGGCACGACGTCGCGGCAGCCCACGGGCTGGTGCTGATCACGCTGGCGGCGGCCAGCGTCTCCACGGTGCTCGGCGGTGGCGTGCGCAGCGCCGGCGTGTTCGCCCTCATGGCGTCCATGCTGCTGGCCAACACCTTCCTCTCGCGGCGCAAGATGCTGGCCGTCGTGGCGTTTGGCATCGCGCTGCTGGCGGTGGTCAACCTGATGGAGCAGCGAGGGCTGCTCCCCGGTCTGCCGACCACCACCTGGGGGCTCTGGGTGATCCAGACCGCCGTGATCGCGATGCTGCTGATCAGCGCATTGGCCGGCCAGCACCGGCTGCGAGAAGCGTTCGACCGCCAAGCCGAGGCACTGGCCGCGGCCGAGGCGGCACAGGCCGCCCAGCGCGACAGCCAGGAACGCTTCACGGCCCTGTTCCGCAGCAACCCGGTGGCCTGCCTGGTGCAGTCCATCGACCGCGATGTCATCGTCGACTGCAACCAGGCCTTCTGCACGCTCTCGGGTTATTCGCGGGAAGAACTGGTCGGCGCCGCGCTGCCACCGATGTGGATCGATCCGGCCGAGCAGCTGGCGTTTCGCAGCCGCGTCGTGTCGTCCGGGCGCGTGCAGGGCCTGGCCGCCAAGGGGCAGCGGCGCGACGGCAGTGTGTTCGATACCCAGGTCCACGCCGAGCTGGTGCAGCACGGTGACGAGCGCCTGTTGCTGACCATGGTGCTGGACGTGAGCACCGAGACGGCCTCCCGCGTCGCGCTGGAGAAGTCGCGCGAACGCTTCTCCAAGGCCTTCAACTTCAGTCCGCTGGGCATGACCATCACGCGCATGAGCGATGGCCGCTTCATCGAGGTCAACCCCGCCAACGAACGGGTGCTCGGCTACACCCAGGCCGACTTCGCAGGCAAGACCGCCACCGACGCCGGCGTGTGGCTCAGCGACGCCGACCGCGACCACTATGTGGCCGCCCTGCGGCGCGAGGGCCGGCTGGTGGCGTACGAAACCCGCATGCGGGCCAAGTCCGGCCAGGTGGTGGACGTGCGCATCTGGGCCGAAATGATCGACATCGCGGGCGAGGAATGCGCCCTGTCGTTCACCCTCAACGTGGCGGCTGAAAAACAGCGCGAAGCCATGCTGCTGACGGTGGCCGAAGGCGTCTCGGGCGAAACCGGCGAAGCCTTCTTCCGCTCGCTGGCCGAACAGCTGGCCAAGGTCATCGGCGCCGACGGCGTGGTGATCGGCGAACTCGACAGCGCCCGGCGCCTGAACACGCTCAGCCTGCTGTGGAGCGGCGCGCACCAGCCCAACCACAACTGCGACATCAGCTTCACGCTGTGCGACCAGGCGCTGACGCAGCCCGAGATGCTGCTGTTCGAGAATCCGGCGCCGGGCCCGATGCTGCTCAAACCGCCCTTCAGCGACGTGGACCTCAGCGCCTTTGTGGGCCTGCCGCTGCGCGATGCCGACGGCAGCCCGGTCGGGCTGCTGAGTGCCGTGTGGCGCGAGCGCCCGCAGCTGCAACCCGACTTTCAGGCGCTGCTGACCATCTTTGCCAGCCGCTGCAACGCCGAACTGCTGCGCCTGCGCCGCGACCGCGAGATCCTGCAGCTGCAGTCCACGCTGGAGCAGCGGGTGCACGAGCGCACCGAGCAGCTCGAGTACCTCAACCGCGAGCTCGATTCGTTCGCCTACACCGTCTCGCACGACCTGAAATCGCCGCTGCGCTCGATCGACGGCTTCAGCCACCTGCTGCGAGAACAGATGCAGGAGCGCCTGAACGACGACGACCGCGACATGTTCGACCGCATCGACACGTCGGTCCAGCGCATGAGCAGCCTGATCACCGACCTGCTGTCGCTCGCGCGCGTGAGCCAGGGCAGCCTGCAGCGCATGGACGTGAACCTGAGCGAGCTGGCCGAAGACGTGATCCGGCAGGAGCGCCACCGCGACCCGGCGCGCGCCGTGCAGGTCAAGATCGAGCCCGGCCTGATGGCCAACTGCGACGCCCGCATGGCGCAGATCGTGCTGGAAAACCTGCTGGGCAACGCCTGGAAGTACACCCGGCACCAGGCGGCCGCCACCATCGAGTTCGGCAAGGCACTGCGACCACCGGGCCAGGCCGCGGTGTTCTTCGTGCGCGACAACGGCGCCGGCTTCGACATGGCGCGCGCCGAACGCCTGTTCAAACCCTTCAACCGCCTGCACGCGGCCAGCGAATTCGAAGGCTCGGGCGTGGGACTGGCCACGGTGCGCCGCATCATCGAACGGCACGGCGGCCACATCCGCGGCGAAGGCGAAGTGGGCAAAGGCTCGGTGTTCGAGTTCTCGTTCGGCAGCGGAGACTGATCCCCCCGCGCCGCCTGAGGCGTGCCTTGCAGGCCGCAGGCGGCGCGGGGGGGACTTCCCTCAATGCGCCAGGCTGCTGACCACCGTCACCAGGCCGATGCCCGCGCACAGCCACAGCACCTGGCCCACCGTCTCGCGCAGGCCCAGGCGCTTTTGCAGCTGCGGGATCAGGTCCGCCAGCGCGACGTACACAAAACTGCTGGACGCCGCCACCAGGAAGTACGGCAGGAAGTCACTGAGCTGCCCGAGCAAGGCATAACCCACCAGCCCGCCCAGCGCCGTGACGGTGCCCGCCAGCGACACCTTCACCAGCGCCGCGCGGCGCGTGCCCGAGGTCTGCTGCAGCACCACCAGATCGCCCATGTGGTGCGGCACCTCGTGCGCCAGCACGGCCAGCGAGGTCACCACCCCCAGCCGCATGTCGGCCACAAACGCGGAGGCGATCAGGATGCCATCGCCAAACGCGTGCACGCTGTCGCCGGCAAGCACAGCCCAGCCGCCCGAGCGGCGCTCGTGACCGTGGTGATGGTGCTGGTGGCCATGCCCGGCGTGCGCGTGCCCCTCATGGTCGTGGCCGGCGTGACCGTCGTACGCCGTGTCCTGGTGGTGCTCATGGCCGTGGTGCCACAGCTCGGCCTTGTCGAGCAGGAAGAAAAACACCAGCCCGCCCAGCAGCAGCGCAAACAGATCCTTGGCCTCGGCCTCGCTGTTGAAGGCCTCGGGCAGCAGGTGCATGAAGGCGGTGGCCATCAGCGCACCCGCCGCCAGGCTGAGCATGTGCTGGGTGTAGCGCGCCAGCATGGCCAGGCCCAGCACGGCGGCCAGCCAGACGCTGCCCACGCCGGCGGCCACGGTGCCCAGCAGGATTGCAATCAAAGTCATGTCGTTCGTTCAAACAAAAAGGGCCGCTTGGGCGGCCCTGGGGTGCGGTGTGCGCCGGCGGGTCAGGCCACGCCGTGCTGCTGGAACCAGGCCAGCGCCCGCTTCCAGCCGTCTTCGGCCGCGTCCTTGCGAAAGCTCGGCCGGTAGTCGGCGTGGAAGGCGTGCGGCGCGTCCGGGTACACCACAAAGGTCGACGCCCTGGCCGCGGCACCGCCGGCCGCCAGGGCAGTCTTCATCTTATCAACCGTGTCAAGCGGTATGCCGGTGTCGGCCCCGCCGTACAGCCCCAGCACCGGGCCGTTGAGCTGTGCGGCGACGTCGACCGGGTTGCGCGGGGTCAGCTCGTTCGGGGTCCCCACCAGGCGGCCGTACCAGGCCACCGCGGCCTTCACGTTCGGGTTGTGAGCGGCGTACAGCCAGGTCTGGCGCCCGCCCCAGCAGAAACCGGTCACGCCCAGCTTTTTCACGTCCCCGCCGTTGGCGGCCGCCCAGGCCACCGTCGCGTCCAGGTCGCCCATCACCTGCGCGTCGGGCACTTTGGAAATGACCTCGGCGATCAGCTTGGCCATCTCGCCATAGCCCTGGGCGTCACCCTGGCGCACGAACAGCTCGGGCGCGATCGCCAGGTAACCGGCACGGGCGAAGCGCCGCGCCGTGTCGGCGATGTACTCGTGCACACCAAAAATCTCGGACAGCACCAGCACCACCGGCAACCCGGTCTTGCCCGCGGGCGCGGCGCGGTACGCCGGCATGCCAAAGCCCTTGACGTCGATGGTCACATCCCCGGCCACCAGCCCGTCGGCCGGCGTCTTGATGGCCGTCTGGGCCAGCGTGGGCAGCACCGACGCGGCATAGCCCACGCCAATGGCCGCCTTGAGCGCCGTGCGGCGCGTGGCGCCCGCTTCAGTCGATTGCCCCGGCAGCAGTGCGGACAGATCTTGGGTCTGGGACTCGTTGAGCATGGTGGTCATCTCCTGTTGTGGTGGTGTAAAACACGGCAGACCCAGACGCCGACACAAAGTTCAGTGGGCCTGTTCCCAGTTGGGTCCAACTCCGACTTCCGCCAGCAGCGGCACCTTGAGCTGGGCCACACCCGCCATCAGGCGCGGGATCTCGGTGCGCAACCAGTCCACTTC
>NZ_JBPCSJ010000364.1:0-2199 GCF_051007235.1 Hydrogenophaga sp.
TGCTGGCGCTGTTGCCCATCATCACGCCGCCTTTCGTGGTGGGCCTGGGCCTGATCCTGCTGTTCGGCCGGGCCGGGCTGGTCAACCAAGTCCTCGAATGGGCCTTCGGCACCCCGCCCACGCGCTGGTTCTACGGCTTCTTCGGCGTGTGGCTGGCGCAGCTGTTTGCCTTCACGCCCATCGCCTACCTGATCCTGCGCGGCGTGGTGCAGGGCGTCGCGCCCAGCCTGGAGGAAGCCGCCCAGACGCTGCGGGCCAGCCGCACGCGCACCTTCTTCACGGTGACGCTGCCCCTGCTCAAGCCGGGCCTGGCCAACGCCTTCCTGATGGGCTTCATCGAGTCGATCGCCGACTTCGGCAACCCCATCATCCTGGGCGGCTCGTTCTCGGTGCTGTCCACCGACATCTTCTTCGCCATCGTCGGCGCCCAGTACGACCAGGGCCGGGCCGCCTCGCTGGCGCTCATCCTCACCGCGTTCGCGCTCGGGGCCTTCTTCCTGCAGCGGCGGCTGCTGGCCGGTGCGTCCTTCACCACGGTGTCGGGCAAGGGCGACGCCGGCGTGCCGATGGTGCTGCCCGACGGCGTGCGCCGCGCGTGCCTGGCGGTGGCCCTGCCGTGGCTGGCGTTCACGCTGGTGGTCTACCTGTTCGCGGTGATCGGCGGCTTCGTGCAGACCTGGGGCCGCGACTACACGCCGACCCTGCGCCACTTCCTGTCGGCGTTCGCGCTGCAGTGGGGCGAGCACGGCCTGGTGTGGGCGGGCTCGGCCTGGAACTCGCTGTTCACGACGCTTCAGCTGGCGGCCATCGCCGCGCCGCTGTGCGCCGGCCTCGGCCTGCTGATCGCCTGGCTGCTTGCCCGCACAGCGTTCAGGGGCCAGGCCGCGTTCGAGTTCTGCGCGCTGCTGGCCTTCGCCATCCCGGGCACGGTGCTCGGGGTGAGCTACATCCTGGCCTTCAACGTGCCGCCGTTCGAGCTCACCGGCACGGCGCTCGTCATCGTGCTGTGCTTCGTGTTCCGCAACCTGCCGGTGGGCGTGCGCGCCGGCACGGCGGCGTTCGGGCAGCTCGACCGCTCGCTCGACGAGGCCTCGGCCATGCTGCGGGCCTCCACCGCCACGACGCTGCGGCGGGTGGTGCTGCCGCTGCTCAAGCCGGCGCTGGTGGCCGCGCTGGTCTATGCCTTCGTGCGCAGCATGACCACCGTGTCGGCGGTCATCTTCCTGGTGACCGCCGAGCACCAGCTGGCCACCACCTTCATCATCGGCCGCGTCGGCAACGGCGACTACGGCGTGGCGCTGGCCTACTGCACCGTGCTCATCGTGCTGATGTCGACCGCCGCCGCGCTGATCCACCTCGGGGTCGGCGAGCGCCGGCTCGGCCGCCGCCGCAAATGACGCACCCCCTGCGCGTTTTGTACGGCCGCTCGAGGGGGCCCCGGGTGCCGCGACGCGGTGTCGAGCACGGACGGTCCCCATCCCCATCCCCAACCTTTCCTCCCCGTCCGCGATGACCCACGGCGTCGAGTTCCGGCAGATCACCAAGCGCTATGGCGGCCCGGCGTCGCCGCTGGTCGTGCAGGGCATCGACTTCACGGTGCCCGAGGGGACGCTCACCACGCTGCTGGGGCCCAGCGGCTGCGGCAAGACGACCACGCTGCGCATGATCGCAGGGCTGGAGTCGCCGACCTCGGGCCGCATCCTGATCGACGGCCGCGACGTCACCACGCTCGGTCCCGCCGAGCGCAACGTCAGCCTCGTGTTCCAGAGCTACGCGCTGTTCCCGCACCGCACCGTGCTCGGCAACGTCGGCTACGGCCTGGAGGTGGCCGGCCTGTCGAAGGACGAGGTGCGGCGGCGCGCCCGCGGCGCGTTGGCGTCGGTGGGCCTGCCCGGCTTCGACGATCGGCTGCCGGGCGAGCTCTCCGGCGGCCAGCAGCAGCGCGTGGCCGTGGCCCGCTCGCTGGTGCTGGAACCCCGCGTGCTGCTGTTCGACGAGCCGCTGTCCAACCTCGACGCCCGGCTGCGCCGCGCCATGCGCGACGAGATCCGCGCGCTGCAGCAGCGGCTGCGCCTGACCGTGGCCTACGTCACGCACGACCAGGCCGAGGCGCTGGCCGTGAGCGACCAGGTCATCGTGATGGACCAGGGCCGCATCGCCCAGGCCGGCACGCCGCGCGACCTCTACGAGCGCCCGGCC
>NZ_JBPCSJ010000365.1:0-5995 GCF_051007235.1 Hydrogenophaga sp.
CCTCAAGGCCGTCGAGCAGGCTCTCGAACAAGCACAACAGAAGAAGACCGAGCCATGATGGACATCCACCAGATCCTCAAGCAATTGCCGCACCGTTACCCCATCCTGCTGGTGGACCGCGTGCTGGAAATTGAAAAGGGCAAGCGCATCAAGGCTTTGAAGAACGTCTCGATCAACGAGCCGCAGTTCACCGGTCACTTCCCGCACCGCCCAGTGTTTCCAGGGGTGTTCCAGCTCGAAGCCATGGCCCAGGCTGCGGCTCTCCTGGCCTTCGACACCGTGGGTACGACGCCCGACGACAAGACCGTGTACTACTTCGCTGGTATCGACGGTGCGCGCTTCAAGCGCCCGGTGGAGCCGGGCGACCAACTGATCATGGACGTGTCGCTGGACCGTATGAAGGCCGGCATTTTCAAGTTCAAGGCCGTGGCCACAGTGGACGGCGAAGTCGTCTGCGAAGCCGAACTGATGTGCACCATGCGCACCATCGCCTGAGCCACGGACGCGGGCGCATGAGCAACATCCATCCCACCGCGCTGGTGGACCCGGCGGCCGAGCTCGACAGCAGTGTCACCGTTGGTCCGTACACCGTCATTGGTCCGCACGTGAAGATCGGTGCTGGCACCACGGTCGGCGCGCACTGCGTGATCGAGGGTCACACCACCATCGGCCGCGACAACCGCATCTTCCAGTTCAATTCGCTGGGGGCGATCCCGCAGGACAAAAAGTACGCGGGCGAGCCTTGCGAGCTGGTCATCGGCGACCGCAACACCATCCGCGAGTTCTGCACCTTCAACATCGGTTCGCCTGGTGCGCTGGGCAAGACCGTGGTGGGCGACGACAACTGGATCATGGCCTACGTGCACCTCGCGCACGACTGCGTGGTGGGCAACAAGACCATCTTCGCGAACAACTCGCAACTGGCCGGTCACGTCACCGTGGGCGACTGGGTCATCCTCGGCGGTTTCACCGTGGTGCACCAGTTTGTGCGCATCGGCGACCACGCCATGACCGCCATGTGCTCGCTGCTGTTCGCCGACCTGCCGCCATTCGTCATGTGCCAGGGTCAGCCGGCCGCTGCGCGTTCGATGAACTTCGAAGGCCTGCGCCGCCGCGGCTTCTCTCCGGAGCGCATCTCGGCCGTGAAGGCCATGCACAAGGCGCTGTACCGGGACGACCTGACCCTTGACCAGGCGGCCGAACGCATCGCAGGCCTGACCGAGAAAACCCCGGACGCCGCGCCCGACGTGGCCATGATGCTGGACTTCTTGCGCCAGGCATCGCCGCAGCGCGGCATCGTCCGCTGACCCCCATGACCGAACCCAGACGTTTTGCGCTGGTCGCCGGCGAAACGTCGGGGGATCTGCTCGCAGGCCTGTTGCTGCAGGGGGTGCGCCAGCGCTGGCCCGAGGTGTCCATGGGCGGCATCGGCGGCCCACGCATGGCCGAGCAGGGATTCACCGCCTGGTGGCCGAGCGAAAAGCTTGCGGTGCGCGGCTACATCGAGGTGCTGCGCCACTACCGCGAAATCGTCGGCATCCGCGACCAGTTGCGCCAGCGCCTGCTCGGTGCCGACCGGCCCGACCTGTTTGTGGGTGTGGACGCGCCGGACTTCAACCTCGACCTCGAAGCCGCATTGAAAGCACAGGGCGTGCGCACGGTGCACTTTGTCTGCCCGTCCATCTGGGCCTGGCGCCCCGAGCGGGTGGAAAAAATCCGCCGCAGCGCCGACCACGTGCTGTGCATCTTTCCGTTTGAACCCGATCTGCTGGCGCAGCACGGGGTTGCATCCACCTACGTCGGTCACCCGCTGGCGAATGTGATCCCGCTGCAGCCCGATCGCGCCGCGGCTCGGCAGACGCTGGGCCTGCGCGACGACGACGCGGTTGTCGCCATCCTGCCCGGCAGCCGCGCGTCCGAGGTGCAGTACCTCGCCCGGCGCTTCTTTGACGCTGCCGCGCTCATGCGCAAAGCCCGCCCCGGCCTGCGCTTCGTGGTGCCCGCCGTGCCCGCGCTGCGCGAACGCATCAGCCAGCTGGCCGCGGCCAGCGGCCTGGGCGAGGCACTCACGGTGCTGGATGGTCAGTCGCACGCCGTGTTGGCTGCCTGCGACGTGACCTTGATCGCCAGCGGCACTGCCACGCTCGAAGCCGCGTTGTTCAAGCGCCCCATGGTCATCGCCTACAACATGAACTGGCTGTCGTGGCAGATCATGCGGCGCAAGCAGCTGCAGCCCTGGGTGGGCTTGCCCAACATCCTCTGCGGCGACTTTGTCGTGCCCGAGTTGCTGCAGGACGCCGCCACGCCCGAGGCCATGGCCCGCGAAACGCTGGCCTGGCTCGATGCACCCGAGCGCTGCGCCCAGCTGCGGCAACGCTTCACCGACCTGCACCACCTGCTGCGCCGCGACACCGCGCAACTGGCCACCGATGCGATCGAAAAAGTTCTGGCAGGCTGAACAGGCCGCCTTCAGCTGGGACGTCCCGGGCCTCATCGCCGGCGTGGACGAAGCCGGCCGCGGGCCGCTGGCCGGGCCGGTCGTCGCCGCGGCGGTGATCCTGGACGACCTCCAGCCCATCAAGGGCCTGGCCGATTCCAAGCAGCTCACCGCCAAACGCCGCGAAAAGCTCTACGACGAGATCCGCGCCAAGGCCCTGTGCTGCAGCATTGCCGAAGCATCGGTGGAAGAGATCGACCGGCTGAACATCCTGCAGGCCACCTTGCTGGCCATGCAGCGCGCCGTGGCCGGGCTGCGTCTGAAGCCCGCCAAGGTGCTGGTGGACGGAAACCGCCTGCCGCCGCTGGACGTGCTGGCCGAAGCCATTGTCTCGGGCGACGCGCTCGTGCCCGCCATTTCGGCCGCGTCCATTCTGGCCAAGGTCACGCGCGACCGCCAGCTCGAAGCCCTGGACCTGCGCCACCCGGCCTACGGCTTCGCCCAACACAAGGGCTATGGCACCGCCCAGCACCTGCAGGCGCTGCAACAGCACGGGCCGCTGCCGGAACACCGGCGCAGCTTCGCCCCTGTAGCCCGTGCGCTGGCCGCCGTCACACCGCACACCCCATGAGCACACCCAGCCCCATCACCTCGCGCGACAACCCCTTGCTCAAGCGCCTGCGCCTGCTGGCGCAAGACAGCACGGCCTACCGCAAGCAGGGGCAGGTCTGGCTCGAAGGCGACCACCTGTGCCGGGCGCTGCTGGCGCGCGGCCATCGGCCCGCCACCGCCGTGTTCACCGACAGCTTCTGGCCCCAGGCCCCGCACGACCTGCGCGATGCGGCCGACCACATCGTCACGGTGCCCGACGCGCTCATGGCCAGCATCAGCGGTCTGGAATCGCCGGCCGAGGTTGGCTTCGTGTGGGACCTGCCGGTCGCCACTGCGCTGCGAGCCGGGCAGGGCGCCGTCGTGCTCGATCGCCTGCAAGACGCCGGCAACGTCGGCTCCGTCCTGCGCAGCGCCGCCGCCATGGGTTTTGCCCAGGTGCTGGCCATCAAGGGCACCGCGGCGCTTTGGTCGCCCAAGGTGCTGCGCGCCGGCATGGGAGCACACTTCGCGCTGCACCTGGTCGAAGGCCTGGCGGTGGACGACCTCGCCGCGCTGGACGTCCCCCTGCTGGTGACCAGTTCGCACCGTGGGGACTACCTGCACCAGGCCCGTCTGCCCTGGCCCTGCGCCTGGGTGCTGGGCCACGAAGGGCAGGGTGTCTCAGCCGAGCTGGAAGGCCAGGCCAGCGCCTCGGTGCGCATCGTGCAGCCGGGTGGTGAAGAGTCATTGAACGTGGCCGCGGCAGCGGCGATCTGCCTGCACGCCAGCGCGGCGTCACGCAAAGACGCTGTTTGAGGCGCTCACACGCCTTGGGCAAGCCCCTTTTCAGGCGGCTTGTCGGGCCGATGGGTCAAGGCGAGCGGCTATAATTCCGGGGTTTACCCGCAATCGACGCCAGCTGCTGCGTCCGTCCCGGCCAACGGCCCAGATTCCCGTCCTTTTTCCCCTGGTCGCATTCATGTGTGCGGCCTCTGTGGGAGCGGGCGCGCATGTCTGGGGGCGCTGCTCACTGGCTCGCGGGTGTGTTTCGACAACCTCTGGAGAAAACCGTGCTTCCCGTCCACCCGAAAGCCCTTCTCGCGCTCGCCGACGGCACGGTCTTTACTGGCATTGCCATCGGTGCCACTGGTCAGACCACGGGTGAGGTGGTGTTCAACACCTCGCTCACCGGTTACCAGGAAATCCTCACCGATCCGAGCTACTGCCAGCAAATCGTCACGCTGACCTACCCGCACATTGGCAACACCGGTGTGAACGGTGAGGATGTGGAAGCCACGCGCATCCACGCCGCCGGCCTGATCATCAAAGACCTGCCCCTGCTCGCGTCCAACTTCCGCAGCACGGAGACCCTGTCCCAGTTCCTGCAGCGCGAGGGCACCGTCGCCATTGCCGACCTGGACACCCGCGCGCTGACGCGCCGCCTGCGCACCCACGGCGCGCAGAACGGCTGCATCCTGGCACTGCCCGCGGGCGAAGCGATCACCGAGGCTCACCGCGTCCAGGCCATTGCCGCTGCCCAGGCCGCACCCAGCATGGCTGGCCAGGACCTGGCCCAGGTGGTGAGCGTGGACCAGCCCTACGCGTGGACGCAGACCGAGTGGAAGCTCGGCTCGGGCTACGGCGAACAGACCGCTCCCCAGTTCCACGTGGTGGCGTACGACTTCGGCGTCAAGCGCAACATCCTGCGCATGCTGGCCGAGCGCGGTTGTAAGGTGACGGTGGTGCCGGCCCAGACGCCCGCGGCCGAGGTGTTCAAGCTGCAGCCCGACGGCGTGTTCCTGTCCAACGGCCCGGGCGATCCGGAGCCTTGCGACTACGCGATCGCCGCCGCACGCGAGATCATCGATTCGGGCGTGCCCACCTTCGGCATCTGCCTGGGCCACCAGATCATGGCGCTGGCCAGCGGGGCCAAGACCTTCAAGATGAAGTTCGGCCACCACGGTGCCAACCACCCGGTCAAAGACCTGGACAACGGCCGCGTGTCCATCACCAGCCAGAACCACGGCTTTGCGGTCGACGAAAAGACGCTGCCCGCCAACCTGCGCGCCACGCACGTGAGCCTGTTCGACGGCACGCTGCAGGGCCTGGCCCGCACCGACAAACCCGCGTTCTGCTTCCAGGGCCACCCGGAAGCCTCGCCCGGCCCGCACGACATCGGTTACCTGTTCGACCGCTTCACCGCGCTGATGCAGGAACGCACCCAGGCCTGATGACATGAAGCTCTTCGGTTTCCCGGTCTTTGCCATCGAAAAAGCCATCGCCAAGCGCATGCTGACGCTGGAGTCGCCCCACAAAGAGTGGTTTGCCCAGCGCTGGGCGCAAAAGCCTTACCGCAAGGCCTTTGTCGAAAACAAGGCCTCGCCGCTGGTGACGCTGCTGGCCAAGGGCAAGACCTGGGACGACGAGACCTTCAACACCGAGCTGGCGGCCTGGGATGCGCTGTTCTACCCGGCCGAGGTCGAGGTGCTGCGCCCCATCATCGAAGGCGACGGCCTGCTGCAACTGATGCAGAAAAACGTGCCCGCCGAACGCGTGCAGGCCTTGCTGAACACACTGGAAACCCAGCGCCAGGCCTGAGCGGCCCGCGCGCAACGATAGAAGCGAACCATGCCCAAAAGAACAGACATCCAGACCGTCCTCATCATCGGCGCCGGCCCGATCATCATCGGCCAGGCCTGTGAGTTCGACTACTCGGGCGTGCAGGCCTGCAAGGCGCTGCGCGAAGAGGGCTACCGGGTGGTGCTGATCAACAGCAATCCGGCCACGATCATGACGGACCCGGCCACGGCCGACGTCACCTACATCGAGCCCATCACCTGGCAGACGGTCGAGAAGATCATTGCCAAGGAACGCCCGCAGACCAGCGGTGGCTTCGCCATCCTGCCGACCATGGGCGGCCAGACCGCGCTGAACTGCGCGCTGGACCTGTGGCGCCATGGCGTGCTG
>NZ_JBPCSJ010000366.1:0-6968 GCF_051007235.1 Hydrogenophaga sp.
GTTCTCGGCGATGCTGGTCAGACCGGCTTCAGAGTTCATCAGGTAGTCGAGCTCGGCATTCTGGAACTTCTGCGTGATCTCGCTGTCCTCGGGGAAGCGGTGCATCAGCTGGGTGAACCACCAGCTGAAACGCTCGGCGCGCCAGATGCGCTTCAGGCAGCGCTCGGAGTAACCGTCGATACCAGCCTCGCTCTTTTCGTCGTAGAACTCGATCAGCGCGTTGCTGAGGTATTTCACGTCGGTGGCGGCCAGGTTCAGGCCCTTGGCGCCGGTGGGCGGCACGATGTGGCCCGCGTCACCGGCCAGGAACATGCGGCCAAAGCGCAGCGGCTCGGTCACAAAGCTGCGCAGCGGCGCGATGCTCTTTTCCAGGCTCGGGCCGGTCACCAGCTTGGCAGCCGCTTCCGGGTCCAGACGCAACTTGAGTTCAGCCCAGAAGGCGTCGTCGCTCCACTGTTCGATCTTGTCGGTCAGCGGTACCTGCAGGTAGTAGCGGCTGCGGGTTTCACTACGCTGTGAGCACAGCGCAAAGCCGCGCGGGTGGTTCACGTAAATCAGTTCGTGGTGCACGGGCGGCGTGTCCGACAGCAGGCCCAGCCAGCCAAAGGGGTAGACCTTTTCGAACTCCTTGATCGCGCCGCGCGGCACGCTGGCGCGGCAGACGCCGTGGAAGCCGTCGCAGCCGGCGATGAAGTCGCAGTCGATGGCGTGGCTCTGACCGTCCTTCTCGTAGGTCACACGTGGGTTCTGCGTGTCAAAGTCGTGCACCTGCACGTTGGCCGCTTCGTACACCGTGGGCAGGCCGGCGGCGGTGCGGGCGTCCATCAGGTCGCGGGTGACTTCGGTCTGGCCATAGACCATGACCTTCTTGCCGCCAGTGAGCTTTTCCAGGTCGATGCGGTGACGCTCGCCGTTGAACAGCATGTCAAAACCTGTGTGCACCAGGCCTTCAGCGTGCATGCGCTGGCCCACGCCGGCTTCGTCCAGCAGATCGGTGGCCACCTGTTCCAGCACGCCGGCGCGGATGCGGCCGAGCACGTAGTCCGGGCTCTGGCGCTCGACGATGACGGCGTCGATGCCCGCCTTGTGCAGCAACTGACCGAGCAGCAGGCCGGAGGGGCCTGCACCGATGATGGCGACCTGGGTGCGCATGGGATGTGTCTCCTGTGGGTTGAACTGGTCGGTACTGTAGGCAGCGTCCTGCGCCCGTTCAACCGCCACCGGCGCTCTGTGTGCGTTGATCGGCATGGTTGTGCGATGATCGTGCAATATGAGAAGCGAACCCCGAGAGATCGCCAAGGCCGACTTCATTGAAGGCATGGCCAAGGGCATGGCCGTGCTGGAGAGCTTCGACACAGAGCGCCAGCGCCTGAACGCCACCCAGGCCGCCGAGCGCGCCGGGCTCACCCGTGCGGCCGCCCGGCGTCACCTGCTGACGCTGGCTTATCTGGGGTACCTCGACACCGACGGCACGCACTACTGGCTCTCGGCCAAGGTGCTGCGCTTCTCGGGCAGCTACCTGGCTTCAGCGCGGTTGCCGCGGCTGCTGCAACCCACGCTCAACCGGCTGGCCGCGCAGACGCGCGAATCTTTTTCGGCCGTGGTGCTCGACGGTGACGAGGTCGTGATCGTGGCGCGCAGCGCCTCGGTGGGCGGGCAGCGCCTGATGGCCTATGGGCTGCACCTGGGTGCGCGCCTCCCGGTTCACGCCACGTCAACCGGCCGCGTGCTGCTGGCGGCGATGCCGCGCGCAGAGTTCAGCGCCTGGCTCAAGGGCCGCGAACTGCCGCGGCTGACGCCCAGGACCACGGTGGACCACAAAGCGCTGCGTGCGCTCGTGGCTGAGGTGAAAGCCAACGACTTCGCCGTGGCCAGCGAGGAGCACGAACTGGGCGTGCACGCGCTGGCCGTGCCGCTCAGAAACATGCAAGGCCGCACGGTGGCGGCCCTCAACGTGGTGGCGTCGCCGGATCGGCTGGTACCGCAGTTGATGCAGCAGGATCTGCTGCCCCTGTTGCTGGACGCGGCGCGGGAGTTGCGCCCGTTGCTGTGAGGTCTGCTGCCTCAAATGCATAGGGTTGCGTGGCACAAGTTTCTGGTTGGGCATCCGTGCGCGGTGCCGACAGGATCCACCCTCTGAGGGTCTCCATGACGATCCGGTTACAGCCCATGGCCAGGAGTTTTCCTCTTTCCATGGTGTCTGCGCTGCCAGAGCGGTACCGCAGTGTCTTGGCAGGCTTGCCGTCTGCGGCTGAGGGTGGGATAGACAGCGCCAGCTGAATACTGTGGGCCAGCAAGGTGGCTGCCTGCTGTTGCAAAGGCCGGCCCTGATCCTGTTGCCAGTACGCACTGGGGTCGGCGGTGTCGAGCGCCGGGGCCAGAACCCGCACGATCCGGTCCAGCGGCTTGCCTTGAGCAGCCTGGACGCGGATGGCGTTGTCCAGCATCAGGGTGCGCTCGTCGGCCGACAGGGTGTAGGCCGGTCTGAGTTCGAGCACCTGCTGAGCCTGCCGGTCGGCTGGTGGCAGTTGGTCTCGCGTGGCGGAGATCAGCTTCTCGGCGGTCAGGCCGTCAATCGCGTTGCGATGCGGGTTCAGCACTTGGTCGGCTTTGGCCTGCTGCTCGTTGCGCATGGCGGCGCGGCTGCTGTGAAGGATCAGGCCATGGGTGATCACCGCCGCCAGAAACCCCTCCAGCCCTCCGCCGCCAGGGTACATCATGTTGCCCGTGTTGAGCGAAGCCTCGCCCGCGCCCACACCCTGCCACGCGGGCCAGTTGCCTTCGCCCATGCGCAGTTCGAGACCGCGGCCGTCCTGGGCATAGGCGCTGACGCCCACGCACAGGACCAAGCCAGCCATCAGGCCACGCAGTGCCGTGCTCATGGTTTAACAAACGGCTTCTTGATCTGCTCCTTGCTCAGTTCGAGGATCTGGAAGTACGCGTTGGTGAGTCCCGGGAACTTGGGGGCTTCGTCCCAGTTGCCTTCGGCGCTGCGCGAGAGATCAACGGTCTCGTACCAAGCCAATTGGTGGGTGGACAGATCTACCAGGTACGCCTCGGCCTTGAGTGTGGCCATGGCCGGCCCGGTGGGAAAGTAGGCGGAGTGGCTGCGTTGCACGCCGGCCTGCAGCAACTGGATCACCAGCAGGCGGTCGATTCCGGCACGTTGCTGCAAGGAGGAGAAGTCTTTGCGTGCCTGGCCCGGCGCGGCGTTCTTGCGGTCTGGCAGGTCCTGGAGCTTCAGGGGTTCAGCGATCAGAACAGCCAGCTGGCCCTGCGATTTCAGAAGGGCTTGCATTTCAACGCCGAGCGACTGGAACTCATCGGTCGGCCAGGTCTGCACCTCGTTGGTCAGCGAGCGGTGGTTCACAGAAGCTGCTGCGATGCACAACAGGCAATCTGCACCCGGAAAAAACGTGTCGGGTTTGGGGGCTTCAGGCATCGCGATGCCAATCTTGCCGGCGCCGGTCTTGAAGAAGTCTGATGACAGACTGATGGACTCCTGGCGCGGCGCTGCACAGCCGGACAACAACAGGAAGGCGGTGATCAGCACGGCCCACAGTCGGACATGAAAACGCATGGTCAATTCCTGGGTGAAGAGTTCTATGGGATTCGTTCAGCTGCGTGGGGTAGCCCCTGCGAAGCGTTGCGTCTCAGTAGGGGCGTGAACTCACTTGGCGGCAGAGGGTGCTGCAGCTTCGGGTTGCCGGCCTGCGAGCGGCATGCCATCCTTCTCGTCGGTGCGGTCAAAGATGCGCGTCTGCCCGAAGATGAGCTGGACCCAGGTGGGGTAGGTGTACGCCGTGCCCTTGTTGTGATCAATGATGGCGCCGATGCCGCCGCCCAGGATGATGTTGCCGAACATGCCGCTGTTCGCGCGGGAAATGGCGCGCCCCTTGGCATCGGCCTGATTGCTGGAGACACAGGTGATGTCCATGTCTTTGGACGAGCGGCGAACCTGTGCGGTGTCACCTGACTTCACGGTGATGGAACCGTAGTCGTTGCCGAGCTTGCATTCGGCACCACAGATGGCTTTCCCGTCCGGGGTCAGTGTTTCAATCTTCATCGGGTGGGTGCTGTCGTTCATGACAGACGCACAACCGGAGAGGGCGGCGACGGCCGCGATGGCGAATACCAGTTTCAAAAAAGACTCCCTGAAAACGCCGCGGTGTTTGCGGCGTCGGGAGTGTATCGTGTTGTTACATCTGAGTTTGTGATCTACACACCAAGGTGCTGCGCGAGGAGTTCCGGCTGCGACAGCAGCTCGTCCGACGAGCCATCGAACACCACCTGACCCTTGACGAGGATGACGTTGCGGTCGGCGATCTGGGTGACCTGCTTCCAGGCTTTGTCGACGATCACGCTGCTGATCCCGCTTTCGCGGATCAGGCCGCAGATGCGCCAGATCTCGCGCGCGATCAGCGGCGCCAGCCCCTCCGTGGCTTCGTCGAGGATGAGCACGTCGGGGTTGGTCATCAGCGCGCGGCCGATGGTGAGCATCTGCTGTTCGCCACCGCTGAGCTGCTGGCCGCCGTGGTTCAGGCGCTCGGCTAGGCGGGGGAAGGTCTCCAGCACGCGGTCGTAGGTCCAGTCGCGCTGGCCTTTGGTGCCGGCGCGGGCCGACATCTGCAGGTTCTCTTTGACGCTCAGGTTGCCGAAGATGCCCCGGCCTTCGGGCACGTAGGCGATCCCCATGCGCGCGATCTCGAAAGTGGGGGCGCCGGTCATGGGCTGGCCTTTGATCAGCACGCCGCCGCCGCTGGGCTTGACGATGCCCATCAGCGACTTGAGCAGCGTGGTCTTGCCCATGCCGTTGCGGCCCATGAGGCCGATGGTCTGGCCCGGTTCAACGGTGAAGTCCACGCCGCGCAGGATGTGGCTCTGACCGTAGTGGGTGTGCAGGCCGGTGGCCCGGATCAGTGGGGTGGTGCTCATTGGAATACCTCCGCGCGTCGCGCTGCGGTGCGAGCTGGCTTGGGGCGGCCCGGCGCGGCGCTCATCAGTGTTCATCCCCGAGGTAGGCCGCCTGCACCACCGGGTCGTTGCGCACGGCGGTCGGCGTACCGCTGGCGATGACCTGGCCGTTGACCATCACGGTCAGCTGGTCGGCCAGCGCGAACACCGCGTCCATGTCGTGTTCGACCAGCATCATGGCGTGGTCCTTCTTGATCTTGAGCAGCAGCTCGACCATGCGCTCGGCCTCGGCCTGGCCCATGCCGGCCAGCGGTTCGTCCAGCAGCAGCACGGTCGGCTCGGTGGCCAGGGTCATGGCGATTTCGAGCTGGCGCTGTTCGCCGTGGCTGATGGTGGCGGCCACGGTCTGGCTGCGGTGGGTGAGGCCAGCCAGTTCGATGGCGCGCTCGCAGCGCTGGTTCACCGCCGACAGGCCGGCGGCCGACTGCAACCAGCGCAGCGGGTTCCAGGGCGCGTGCCGCTCGCGCGACTGCGCGGCCAGGCGCACGTTGTCCCACACGGTGAAGGGCAGGAAGATGTTGGTCTTCTGATAGCTGCGGCCCAGGCCCAGGCGTGAAATGGACTCGGGCGTATGCCCGGCGGTCTCAATCCCGCCCAGGGTGATGCTGCCGCTGGTGGGGGGCAGGTCGCCCGACAGCAGGTTGGTCAGCGTGGACTTGCCCGCGCCGTTGGGGCCGATCACGGCGTGGATGCGGTCGCGGAACAGGTCCACCGACACATCGTTCACGGCGGCCAGCCCACCGAATCGTTTGGTCAGGTGCTGCGCCGACAGGATGGGCTGGCTCATTTGTGCTCCCCCCCCTGGCGGCGGTTGAGGAATTTTTCGCCCAGGCCCAGCAGTCCGCGCGGCGCGACGATCACCACCAGCACGATGAAGCTGCCCATCCACAGCTGCCAGTGCTTGCCGGTGTCGAAGTCGCCGATGGCGGGCAGGTCCTTGAAGACGTGCATCACGTATTCGAAAGTGAACGCGCCGATGATGGCGCCCGCGAAGTTGCCCATGCCACCGAGGATGACCATCATGATCGCGTGCGCGCTCATGTGGAAACCCATCAGCTCGGGGTTGACGAAGCCGGTCTGCGCCGCCCACAGGTAGCCGGCCACGCCAGCCAGTGCACCCGCCAGCGTGAAGGCGGCCAGCTTGTAGCCGAAGCTGCCGTAGCCCACGGCGCGCAGGCGGTGTTCGTTCACGCGGATGCCAGCCAGCACGCGGCCAAAGGGCGAGAACAGCAAGCGGCGAAGGAACAGGTAGACACCGACCATCACCGCCAGCGTGAAGTAGAAGAAGTGGGCCTTGTTCTCCAGGTCGATCCCCAGCGCGGTGGCGTCGGGCCGGAAGTTCACGTAGATGCCGTCCGACCCGCCCAGCGCCTTGTTGTCGAAGAACAGGAAGAACACCATCTGCGCGAAGGCCATGGTGACCATGATGAAGTAGATGCCGTGCGTGCGGACCACGAAGAAGCCGATGACCAGGGCGGCCAACCCGGCGCCAGCGGCCGCCAGCGGCAGGCTCCACCACAGGCTGATGGGCGTGTCCGCCGGGGTGAGGAAGGCCAGCGCATAACCGGCCAGGCCGAAGTAGGCCGCGTGGCCCAGCGAGACCAGGCCGGTCACGCCCTGCAGCAGGTCCAGGCTCATGGCGAAGATCGCCAGGATCATCATCTGCGTGAGCATCTGCAGGTAGAAGTCGGACGCCTCCAGCGGCACCAGCGGGAAGGCGGCGAGGGCGATGGCGCCCACGGCCAGCACGACCTGCGTGGCGCGCGGCAGTTTTTCGAGGGTGGCTTTGGGGGAACTCATGCGGGGGCCCGTGCGGTCATTGTTTGAACAGCCCTTCGGGCTTGTAGAGCAGCACGCCGGCCATGAGCATGTAGACCGCCATGCCGGCGATCTGCGGCACCAGCACCTTGCCGAAGGTGTCCACCAGGCCCACCAGCAAGGCTGCCACGAGCGCGCCGCGCACCGAGCCGATGCCGCCGATGACGACGACCACG
>NZ_JBPCSJ010000367.1:0-6765 GCF_051007235.1 Hydrogenophaga sp.
GGGTCGCCGTGGGGGCCCCGGCTTTATTTGAATAGACATGTGACGTGCATCTTTATAGCCCGAAAAAACCGCCCACCGGTGGAGCCACCGGGGGCGGTAGGGGCTTGGCGTCAGCCGCAGCTGCCGAGGTGGCCGCAGGAGGTGCAGTAGTCGCAGCCGTCCTTGCGGATCATGGCGTGGGCGCCGCACTCGGGGCACTTCTTGCCGGCCATCACGTTGCTCGGCGTGGCCATGCCCGGCAGTTCGGGGGCGGCCGGCAGGTGCGGCGTGCTCACGGCAGCGGTGTCGCTGGCCTGGTTGCGGCGGGCGATGATGTTCTGCAACGCGAAGGCGATGGCGGCGACTTCGGAGTCGTGCCACATCGGCACGTGGGTGCCGTCGGCTTTTTGGTACGTGCCCAGGCGCACCGGGCCGCGGTCCCAGGCGACCTTGCGCATGTCGGACAGCGCACGGCCCAGGAAGCCACCGCGCGCGGCCAGCGACAGCATGCGCATGGTCGAAGTGATCCACTGCTGCGACTCACCGTTCTGGCCCACCGGCATGAAGAACTCGATGGCGCGTTCGACCGTGCCCTTGCCGTCGGCGGCGGGCACCGGCAGGAACGAGACCACGATGTACAGCGTCTTGTGGCCTTCCTGCGTCCAGTACTCGATCTTGTCGGCCACAGCCGACAGCGCGCCCTTGGGACGGCTCTCGATCACGGTGCGCATCGGGTCCACCGGGGTGGCGGGCACCGGAGCGGCCGGCTTGGCTTCGGCCGCGGCGGGCGTGCCGGTGTCGAGCACCGAGCCCAGGATGTTGTTGGGCCGGTAAGTGGCCATGCCCTTGAGGCGGGCGCGCCAGGCCTGCAGGTACAGGTTCTTGAAGTCGTCGAATGGGTAGTCGGCGGCGACGTTCACCGTCTTGGAAATGGCGGTGTCCACGAAAGGCTGCACCGCTTCCATCATGGCGATGTGCTCACCGGCGCTCATGGCCAGGGCGTTGACGAAGTACTCGGGCAGCTGGTCGACATTGCCGCCGAGTTCGCGGTACAGGCGCCAGGCGTGGTCTTCCACCGCGTATTCGCTGGTGGAACCGTCGGCCTCGCGCTTCTTGCGGCGGTACATCCACGAGAACGGCGGCTCGATGCCGTTGGACGCGTTGTCGGCAAAGGCCAGGCTGACGGTGCCGGTGGGGGCGATGGACAGCAGGTGGCTGTTGCGGATGCCGTGCTTGCGGATGGCCTTCTGGATGTCGGCCGGCAGGCGGCTGGCGAAGGTGCCGGAGGCCAGGTAGCCGTCGGCGTCGAACTTGGGGAAGCGGCCCTTTTCCTTGGCCAGCTCGATGGAGGCCAGGTAGGCGGCGTTGCGCATGCGCTCGGCGATCTGCGCGGCGGCCACGCGACCGTCTTCGCGGTCGTAGCGCACGCACAGCATGGCCAGGGCGTTGCCCATGCCGGTGAAGCCCACGCCGATGCGGCGCTTGGCGGCAGACTCGGCGCGTTGCTGTTCCAGCGGCCAGAAGGTCACGTCCAGCACGTTGTCGAGCGCGCGCACCTGGGTGGCGACGGCGGCTTCAAAGGCTTCGAAGTCGAAGCTGGACGTGCCGCCAAAACCGAAGGGGTTGCGCACGAAACGGGTGAGGATGATGGGTCCGAGGTCGCAGCAGCCGTAGGGCGGCAGCGGCTGTTCGCCACACGGGTTGGTGGCGGAAATGGTCTCGCAATAGTGCAGGTTGTTGTCGGTGCCGATGCGGTCCAGGAACAGGATGCCGGGCTCGGCGAAGTCGTAGGCCGACTTCATGATGGTGTCCCACAGCTCGCGGGCGGCCACGGTCTGGTAGACCCACTGGCCGTCGCTGCGCTGGTAGGCGCCCTTGGCGATCAGCTTCTGGCCCGGGCGGGCCTTGTGCACCAGTTCCCAGGGCTGGTCGCCGCTGACGGCTTCCATGAAGGCGTCCGACACGCCGACCGAGACGTTGAAATTGTTCCAGCGGCCCGGGGTGCGCTTGGCGGTGATGAATTCCAGCACGTCCGGGTGGTCGATGCGCAGCACGCCCATCTGGGCGCCGCGGCGCGCGCCGGCGCTCTCGACTGTCTAGCACGACTGGTCGAACACGTTGATGTACGAGCACGGGCCGGAGGCCATGGAGTGCGTGCCCTTGACCTCGGCACCCTTGGGGCGGATGCGGGAGAAGTCGTAGCCCACGCCACCGCCGCGGCGCATGGTTTCGGCGGCTTCGCGCAGGGCTTCGTAGATGCCGGGGTAACCGTCGGCGTCCACGCCCTGGATGCAATCACCCACCGGCTGCACGAAGCAGTTGATCAGCGTGGCCTGGATGTCGGTGCCGGCCGCGCTCATGATGCGGCCCGCGCCGATGGCGCCGGCGTGCAGGTTGTCCAGGAACTTCTGTTCCCAATCGGCACGCGCTTCGGGCTTTTCCACCGAAGCGAGCGCTCGCGCCACACGGCGGTACAGGTCTTCAAAGCCGGTTTCGCCGGGTTTGAGGTATTTCTCGGCCAGCACGTCCTGGCTGATGGGTTGGGTGGCGGTCAGGTCCTGGGGACGCATGGCGTGGTCTCGTTTCATGGGCGGAATGATCCTGAGGGCGGTGAACGGGAGAAAAAGAAAGGCTCAGACCCAACGCACGCACACCCGCGGGGCGGGGTGCCGGTCAAGGGGGTGTGGTGGGGGAGAAGGGAGCGCGGAAGGCCTGCATTTTGCGCCAAAGTCGGCCGGGAGCGGACCCAGGAAACCTCTCTTTTTGTAGGAATTGTGGCCCTCTCATCAGGCGAAACGGCAAAGGCTATCGGCGCCCGGATCGCCATACCTTGCGGTGCGTCAAGACGGTCCGTTTTTGTGGCAGGCCACCACAGCCAGCCGACGAACGCACCGCTCCTGTCACCCAGGCGCCTGCCCCGACCCCTGCTCTGCCCACAATCGGCCGCATGGACTTTGAACACAGCCCCCGCGCGCAGGCGCTGGTGCGCCAGCTGGACCGGTTCCTGCAGACCTATGTGCTGCCGCACAACGCGGCCTGGCAGCAGGCGGTGCAGGACGGGGTGTACCCGCCCCCCTTCATCAACGACCTCAAGACGCTGGCGAAAGAAGAAGGGCTGTGGAACCTGTTCCTGCCCGACCTGCGCGAGGGCGAACCGGGCACGCGTTTGAGCAACCTCGACTACGCGCCGCTGGCCGAGGCCATGGGCCAGCTGAGCTGGGCGGCCGAGGTGTTCAACTGCAGCGCGCCCGACACCGGCAACATGGAACTGCTGCACCGCTTTGCCACGCCCGCGCAGCGCGAGCGCTGGCTGATGCCGCTGCTGCACGGCACCATCCGCTCGGCGTTCGCGATGTCCGAGCCCGACGTGGCCTCGTCCGACCCGACCAACCTGCAGACCACGGTGCGGCGCGAGGGCGACGAACTGGTGCTCAATGGCCGCAAATGGTTCATCACCGGCGTGGCGCACCCGGCCTGCCGCGTGCTGATCGTGATGGCGCGCAACGATGGCGACGGCGGTGAGGACGCCCACCACCAGCACAGCATGGTGCTGGTGCCCATGGGCACGCCCGGGCTGGAAGTCGTGCGCAACATCCCGGTGGTGCACCACCACGCGCCCGAAGGGCATTGCGAGATCGTCTTGCGACAGGTGCGCGTACCGGCCGACCACTTGCTGGGCGACTGGGGCCACGGTTTTGCGATGGCGCAGGCGCGGCTGGGGCCGGGGCGCGTGCACCACTGCATGCGCACCATCGGCCAGTGCGAGCTGGCGCTGGCCCTGGCCACCGAACGCGCGCTGGAGCGGCGCAGCTTCGGCCACCACCTGGCCGACTACGCCAACGTGCAGGAGTGGATCGCGCACTCGCGCATCGAGATCGACCAAGCGCGCCTGCTGGTGCTGCGCTGCGCCTGGCTGCTGGACCACCCCGAACAGGCCGCGCCGGCCGCGGTGCGGGCACAGGTGGCCGCCATCAAGGTGGTGGCGGCCGGGCTGCAGACCCGCGTGGTCGACCGCGCGATGCAGATCTTCGGCGCCATGGGCCTGTCGCCCGACACGCCGCTGGCGCAGTTCTGGACCTGGGGCCGCGCCCTGCACCTGCTCGACGGCCCGGACGAGGTGCACCTGCGCAGCGTGGCGCGGCACGAGTTCGCGCGGGCGCGCGAGCGCATGGGGTCGTCTTCCGCCTACTTCACGACGCCGGAGCAGATGCGGGCGCCGCCGCATCTCTGAGGCGAACGACGTGACCGCTCAGGCGGGCACCGCCTCGCGCATGGCGGCCGCGGCGATGTCCAGCGAACGCAGGCGCAGCGCCGGGTCGAACACGTCGCTGACCAGCATGAACTCGTCGGCCTCGGTCGCGTCGGCCAGCTGCTGCAGGCCGGCGCGCACCGTGTCCGGGCCGCCGATGACGGCGCAGGCCAGGAAGTCGTCGATGGCCGCTCGGGCCTGACCGTCGAGCTGTTGCATGAACCCGTGCACCGGCGCCGGCAGCTGGCCGCGCCGGCCGGTGAGGATGCCCAGCACGCGCTGGTAGGTGCTGCTGGCCAGGTACTCGGCCTCGTCATCGGTGGGCGCCGCGATCAGCGGCACGCCGACCACGGCGTAGGGCTTGCCGAGCACCTTGGACGGTTTGAAGTTCGCCCGGTACAGGTGCAGCGCCTGCAGCAGGTAACGCGGCGCGAAGTGCGACGCGAAAGCGTAGGGCAGGCCACGCTCGGCCGCGAGCTGGGCCGAGAACAGGCTGGAGCCCAGCAGCCAGATCGGCACCTGGGTGCCCGCGCCGGGCATGGCGATCAGGCGCTGGCCCGGTTGCGGATCGCCCAGCAGGCGCTGCAGTTCGGCCACATCGCGCTGGAAGTCTTCTTCGGTCTCGGGCCGGTCGCGGCGCAGCGCGCGCATGGTCAGCGGGTCGGTGCCGGGCGCGCGGCCCAGGCCCAGGTCGATGCGGCCCGGGTACAGCTCGGCCAGGGTACCGAAGGCCTCGGCCACCACCAGCGGCGCGTGGTTGGGCAGCATCACGCCGCCGGAACCGACGCGGATGCGTTGCGTGCCACCCGCGATGTGGCCGACCAGCACGGCCGTGGCCGAGCTGGCGATGCCGCTCATGTTGTGATGCTCGGCCAGCCAGTAGCGGTTGAAACCGAGCGATTCGGCGTGCTGCGCGGTGCGCAGCGCGATGGCCAGCGCATCGGCCACGGTGCCGCCTTCGCGCACGGCGACCAGATCGAGCATGGACAGACGGATGGAGGACAGGGCTTTCATGCGCCCGATTGTCGACCGCCCCCGACCTTCGCGCTGTCACCCGCGCCAAACCCTGACGCAGCGCAAGCCCTGTCCGGCAGGTGCTGGCAAAGCCCGGCGGGCGGGCGTAGGCTCTGCACACCTTTCACGGCTCCACCGATCCCACACCTCCCATCATGACCACCCTCTTCGACCCCGTCACCGCCGGTGACCTGCACCTGGCCAACCGCATCGTCATGGCGCCGCTGACGCGCAACCGCGCGCCCGACGCCATCCCCACCCCGCTGATGGCCGAGTACTACACCCAGCGCGCCAGCGCCGGTCTGCTGATCACCGAAGCCACGGCGATCTGCCACGAAGGCCAGGGCTACGCCGACGTGCCGGGCCTGTACGGCACCGAACAGCTGGACGGCTGGAAGCGGGTGACCCAGGCTGTGCATCACGCCGGCGGCAAGATCGTCACCCAGCTCTGGCACGTGGGTCGCGTCTCGCATGTGGAACTGCAGCCGCACTTCCAGAAGCCGGTCGCGCCCTCGGCCATCCGCGCGAACACCAAGACCGTGCTGCTCAAGGACGGCGTGCCCACCTTTGTGGACACGTCCGAGCCACGCGCGCTGGACGCGGCCGAGATCCCGGGCATCGTGCAGGCCTACCGCCACGCGGCCATGAACGCCATCAGCGCCGGGTTCGACGGGGTGGAAATCCACGCCGCCAACGGCTACCTGATCGACCAGTTCCTCAAGACCGGCAGCAACCACCGCACCGACGACTACGGCGGCAGCATCGCCAACCGCGCGCGCCTGCTGCTCGAAGTGGTGGCCGCGGTGACCGACGCCATCGGCGGCGGCCGCACCGGTATCCGCCTCTCGCCCGTGACCCCGGCCAACGACGTGGTGGACGCCGACCCGCAGCCGCTGTTCGAACACGTAGCCCACGCCCTGGGCCGGCACGGCCTGGCCTATGTGCACGTGATCGAAGGCGCCACGGGCGGCCCGCGCGACCTGCCCGACCGGCCGTTCGACTACGCCGCGTTCAAGGCCGCGTACCGCCAGGCCGGCGGCACCGGCGCCTGGATGGTCAACAACGGCTACGACCTGCCGCTGGCCCAGCAGGCGCTGGCTGGCGGTGCCGACCTGGTCGCCTTCGGACGCCCCTACATCGCCAACCCCGACCTGGTGGCGCGCCTGAAGGCGGGCGGCCCGTTCAACACGCCGGACAAGATGACGTTATACGGCGGTGGTGCCCAGGGCTACACCGACTACCCCACGCTGGGGGGCTGATCCGGCTTGGTGCGGCCCGGCGGCTGGCCCGTCTTGCGCCCCCACACTCCGCCGCTGCAGCCGCCTATGATGCGCGCACCATGCCCTCCCCCGAATGGGTCGCCGCCCTCTACCCTTGGCTCCTGCCGCTGCACATCGCCCTGGTGGCGCTCAGCATCACCCTGTTCGCCTTGCGCGGCCTGGGGGTCCTGGCGGGGCAAACGTGGCCCATGGCCGGCTGGGCGCGGGGGCTGGCTCCGGTCATCGACTCGCTGCTGCTGCTCG
>NZ_JBPCSJ010000368.1:0-2006 GCF_051007235.1 Hydrogenophaga sp.
GTAGTGCATGGTCTGCGACATGCTGATCAATGCCATGGGCGAAATCCACGCCTACCAGTTCTACCCCGCGGTGATGTTCAGCCACGCGCGTTTCACCTACACCGAGGTGGCGGCCATCCTGCAAAATACGCGTGGGCCAGAGGCGCAGGGTCGCAAAGGGCTGGTGCCGTATCTCATCAACCTGCACGATGTGTACCGTGCACTGTTGCTGGCTCGCCAGGCTCGGGGCGCGGTGGACTTCGAGACCACGGAAACGCAAATCGTCTGCGATGAGTCGGGGCGCATCGAGAAGATCGTGCCGCGTACGCGCAACGATGCGCACAAATTGATCGAAGAAGCCATGCTGGCTGCCAACGTCTGCTCGGCAGACTTCATCGGCCAGAGCAAGCACGTGGGGTTGTTCCGGGTGCATGAGGGGCCGACCCCGGAGAAACAGGAAACGCTGCGCAACTACCTCAAGGCGATGGGGGTGCCCCATTCGATCAGCGACAACCCGCATCCGTCGGAATTCCAGCACATCGCGGCCGCGACCAAGGATCGGCCTGAAGCGCAGCAGATCCATTCCATGCTGCTGCGCTCGATGTCGCAGGCGATCTACACGCCGATGAACGAGGGGCACTTCGGCCTTGCGTTCGAGGCTTACACGCATTTCACCAGTCCAATCCGCCGCTACCCGGACCTGCTGGTGCACCGTGTCATCAAGGCCATCCTGAACAAGCAGCGCTACCAGTTGCCCGCGCTGCCCACACCGGGCGAGGCGCACGCCAAGCTGAGCAAACGCTTGGCCAGCCGATCCCAGTCGAAGGTGCCTGTCGACCAGCCTGTTAAGAAGCCGTCGGCCGACACGCTGGCCTGGCAGGCCGCGGGGCTGCACTGCAGTGCGAACGAGCGACGCGCCGATGAAGCCAGCCGCGATGTGGAGGCCTGGCTCAAGTGCAAGTACATGCGCGAGCACCTGGGCGAGGAGTTCAGTGGTGTGGTGAGTTCGGTCACCAGCTTCGGCCTGTTCGTCACGCTGGATGCGATGTACGTGGAAGGCCTGATCCACATCACAGAACTGGGGGGCGAGTACTTCCGGTTCGACGAAGCGCGCCAGGAACTGCGCGGCGAGCGGACCGGGATGCGCTACGCGCTGGGCACCAAGGTCCAGGTGCAGGTCAGCCGGGTGGATCTGGACGGGCGTCGCATCGACTTCCGACTGGTCACGGGCGAAGACGAGTTGCTGTTGCGGGCGATGCGTGACAAGAGCGGCGCTGCTGCCCCAGGCGGTGAAGGCGGCGAGGAGCGCGCTCGAGCGGGCAAGGGGCGGCGCAACCGTCAGGACGATGAGCGTGGTGGCCAGGAGCGGGGTGCCAAGGGTGGTGCGTTGGCGCCTGCGGACCTCAAGGCGTCTGCGCCGCGGCCAAGCGGCAAGAACGCCGGGCGCGGCAGCGCACGCGCGCCCGCTGGCAAGTCGCGCAAGAGCCGCCGTTGAGGCTGTCGCCCGCAAGAGGCGGGTGTTCGATGTTCCAATGACGCCATGCACGTTCTGTTTTTTCTGCTGGAAACCCTGTTCTTCATCCTGATGGCGTCGGCTTTGCTCCGCGCTTGGATGAACCATTTGCGGGTGAACATGTCTGGGCAGCCCGGGCGTTTTGCCATCGCCGTGACCGATTGGCTTGTACAGCCGGTGCGGCGGGTGCTGCCCCGAGCGCTGTCCCAGAGCCGTGTGGACTGGGGCAGTCTGGTGTCGGCGGTGCTGTTGGCGCTGGCCTATGGCGCGCTGTCGATCGGTCTGGTGGGTCTGTTCGCCAGCGTGCCCAGCTCACCAGGGCTGGCGTTGGTGGCGCGTGCGATCCGCATCCTGCTGCGGGTGTTGCTGCAGGGCTGGATGATCCTGTTGCTGGGCTACGCCATCCTCTCTTGGGTACAACCCCAGTCGCCCGTGCTCGGTACGCTGGACCGGCTGTGTGCGCCCGTGCTGCGGCCGGTGCGGCGTGTGGTGCCGCTGGTGGGGGGGGTGGACC
>NZ_JBPCSJ010000369.1:0-2816 GCF_051007235.1 Hydrogenophaga sp.
ATGCGCGCCTGTGAGATCTTGGTGATGACCGCGTTCTGCAGGCCCATGATGTAGCACAGCAGCACCACGGTGACCGGCAGGAACACGGTCTGCCACAGGCTCATGGCGGCGCCGAAGATGCCGAACACCAGGAGCAGCGCGGCTTCCACGAACAGTGGCAGGCCGTAGGCGCTGCGCAGCTGCCGACGCATGCCCCAGTTGACCAGCCAGGCGGTGCTCATGGCGCCCAGCAAAAACGCCAGCACCGCGACCAGCGCGGCACCCGCCAGCACGAACTGCCCGAGCACCAGGTGATCGGCCAGCGCCGAGACCATGCCCGTCATGTGCGAGGTGTATTGCCCCACTGCCAGGAAGCCACCCGCGTTGGCCGCACCGGCCACGAAGGCCAGCACGGTGCCCAGCTTCAGGTCGGCCTGCGGCGTGCGCTGCAGGCTGGTGAAGCCGCGGATGGGTTCGAACATCGGCGGAGGTCAGAGGGGGGGAGGGCGTCGGGCGTGCCCGAAAGGGCGTCCGCCAGCGCCGCCGGCAAGGCGCAAAGCACAGCCGTAGCTTGGGCTACGGCGCGCATTTGCAACGCCGCTGGCGGTGTTGGAGGGCGTCAAGGCGGGCATGGCTGATGCTCTCCCACCCTCTTAGTGGATGCGCATGCCGGGTGTAGCGCCCGGCCAGGGTTGCAGCACGTGGATGCCGGGTTGCGCCTTCTCGTCGGCGTGGCTGGCGGCCAGCACCATGCCTTCGCTGACGCCGAACTTCATCTTGCGCGGCGCCAGGTTGGCCACCATCACGGTCAGCTTGCCTTCCAGGTCTTCGGGCTTGTACATGCTGGCGATGCCGCTGAACACGTTGCGGGTCTTGCCCTCGCCCACGTCGAGCGTCAGGCGCAGCAGCTTGGTCGAGCCTTCCACCGCTTCGCATTTCACGATCTGCGCGATGCGCAGGTCGACCTTGGCGAAGTCGTCGATGGAGATCGTGGGGGCGATCTCTTCACCTCCCGGGATCACCTTGGGCTCTTCGGGTGCTGGCGGCGGCTCGAACAGGGCGTCGAGCTGCGCGATGTCCACGCGCTGCATCAGGTGCTGGTAGGCGCCGATGGTGTGGCCGGCGCCGAGCAGGCGGTCCGCGTCGGCAAACGTCAGCGGCTGGATCTTCAGGAAAGCTTCCACGTTCGCGGCCAGCGCAGGCAGCACCGGCTTGAGGTAGAGCGAGATCAGGCGGAAGGCCTCGATGCAAATGGTGCAAACCTCCCACAAGAGGTCCTGCATGTCATCTTTCTTTGCGAGTTCCCAGGGCTTGTACTCATCGACAAACCGGTTGACCTCATCTGCGAGAGACATGATTACTCGCATGGCTTGGCCGTATTCGCGACTTTCGTAGAGCTGTTGCACTTTTGGTGCCGCATTGAGCAAGCTTCTCAGCACCTGAGCCTTCGAGCCAATCAGCACTCCTTCTGGGCTCGTTTCTGGAATGGATGGGCCAGCAGAAATAGCCAAGTGCATCAACTTACCTTCAAAGCGCTTGGCAATGAAGCCGGCCGCGCGCGAAGCGATGTTGATGTACTTGCCCACCAGGTCGCTGTTGACGCGCAGCATGAAGTCGTCGCGGTTGAAGTCCACGTCTTCGTTCTTGCCGGACAGCTTGGCCGCCAGGTAGTAGCGCAGCCACTCGGGGTTCATGCCCAGGTCCAGGTACTTGAGCGGGTTCAGGCCGGTGCCCCGGCTCTTGCTCATCTTCTCGCCGTTGTTGATGGTCAGGAAGCCGTGCACGAACACCGCGTTGGGGACCTTGCGGCCGCTGAACTTGAGCATCGCCGGCCAGAACAGCGTGTGGAAGGTGATGATGTCCTTGCCGATGAAGTGGAACTGCTCGGTGGTCGGGTCGGCCATGAAGGCGTCGTAGTCGCGACCGGTCTTGCCGAAGTAGTTCTTGAGCGAGGCGAGGTAGCCGATGGGGGCGTCCAGCCACACATAGAAGTACTTGCCCGGCGCGTCCGGGATCTCGATGCCGAAGTAGGGCGCGTCGCGGCTGATGTCCCAGTCGCCCATCTTGGGCTTGCCATCTTCGCCGGGCTCGATCCATTCGCTGATCTTGTTGAGCACCTCGGGCTGCACCGCGCCGCTTTGCGTCCACTGGTCCAGGAAGGCCAGGCAGCGCGGGTCGGACAGCTTGAAGAAGAAGTGGTCGGAATGCTTGAGCACCGGCGTGGCGCCGGACAGGGACGAGTAGGGGTTCTTGAGTTCGGTGGGCGCGTAGACGGCGCCGCAGACCTCGCAGTTGTCACCGTACTGGTCCTTGGCGCCGCACTTGGGGCATTCGCCCTTGATGAAGCGGTCGGGCAGGAACATGTTCTTCTCGGGATCGAAGAACTGTTCGATGGTGCGGGTCTCGATCAGGTCGTTGGCCTTGAGCGCGCGGTAGATGTCCTGCGCGAGCTGGTGGTTTTCCGGGCCGTCGGTGCTGTGCCAGTTGTCAAAGCCGATGTGGAAGCCGTCCAGGTAGGGCTTGCGGCCGGCGGCGATGTCGGCCACGAACTGTTGCGGCGTCTTGCCGTCCTTTTCGGCGGCGATCATGATCGGCGCGCCGTGCGCGTCGTCGGCGCAGACGAAATGCACCTCGTGCCCCTGCATGCGCTGGAAACGCACCCAGATGTCTGCCTGGATGTATTCCATGATGTGGCCGATGTGGAAATGCCCGTTGGCATACGGCAGGGCGGTGGTGACGAACAGGCGGCGCTGGGACATGGGATGGGCTTTTTCAAGAGGCCTGCAGCAGGCATGCGAGTGGCTGGCCTGCCCGTGGGCGAAAGTGCGATTTTATGC
>NZ_JBPCSJ010000370.1:0-1629 GCF_051007235.1 Hydrogenophaga sp.
GTCAACCGCATGGCCTATTACGGCTTCATCGCGCCCAAGGGCCTGCCCAAGGACGTGACCGACAAGATCTACAACGCCACCCAGCAGGCGCTCAAGGACCCGGCCGTGCGCAAGCGCATCGAGGACACGGGCTCGCTGATCGTGGCCAACACGCCCGAGCAGTTCGCGACCCAGATCAAGGCGGAGTTCGAGGTCTACAAGCAGGTGGTGGCCAAGCAGAAGCTGAGCCTGGAGTGATGGACGCCGCCGCGCTGGCGCGCAGCGAGGCCAGCGCGGGCACCTTCATCGACGCCCTCTGGCTCGAAGAGGGCCTCTCGCGCTACACGCTGGACGCCTACCGGCGCGACCTCGTCCTGTTCGGCCAGTGGCTTGCCGCGAGCGAGGGCGGGGCCAAGGCCTTGCCCGAGGCGGGCGAAGCCGACATCAACGGCTACTTCGCCGAACGCCACGCCCAGACCCGCGCCACCACCGCCAACCGGCGGCTGACGGTGTTCAAGCGCTACTTCCGCTGGGCGCTGCGCGAGCGCCTCATCAGCACCGACCCCACCCTGCGCCTGCTGGCCGCGCGCCAGCCACTGCGCGTGCCCAAGACGCTGAGCGAAGCGCAGGTGGAAGCGCTGCTGAACGCGCCCGACACCGGCACACCGCTGGGCCAGCGCGACCGCGCCATGCTGGAGCTGCTGTACGCCAGCGGCCTGCGGGTGAGCGAACTGGTGTCGATCAAGACCTTCCAGGTCGGACTGAACGAGCACGTGCTGCGCGTGACCGGCAAAGGCAACAAGGAACGGCTGGTGCCGTTCGGCCAGGTGGCCGGGCAGTGGCTGCAGGCCTGGCTGGCGCAAGGCCGGCGCGAACTGCTGGGCGGCCAGCCCAGCGACGACCTCTTCATCACCGCCCGCGGCTCGCGCGCTGGCTCGGCCATGACGCGGGCCATGTTCTGGCAGCTGGTCAAGAAATACGCGCTGGCCGCCGGCATCACCGCGCCGCTGTCGCCGCACACCTTGCGCCATGCGTTCGCCACCCACCTGCTCAACCACGGCGCCGACCTGCGCGCGGTGCAGATGCTGCTGGGCCACGCCGACATTTCCACCACCACCATTTACACCCACGTGGCGCGTGAACGGCTCAAGGCGGTGGTGGCGCAGCACCACCCGCGGGGCTGAGTCCTGCCCCGGGCTATAAACCCGGCATGGACACCTTGCTGAACACCCCCGCCGCCCAGGCCGCACTGCTGGCCGCCGCGGGCGCACTGGCTTTCTGGCTCAAAGACGTGCCGGGGCTGCTCGTTTCCTGGCTCCGGCGTTTTGTCATCTCCACCCTCACGGTGGATTCGCGCGACGAGTTTTTGTTTTCCGCGCTGGTCGAATACATGGACGCACACCCCTCGCTGCGCCAGGTCAACCAGTTCACCGCGCGCAGCGTGCGCCAGGGCACGGCCTACCAGAGCCTGGAAGAAGACCTGCGCGCCGGCCAGGCGCCGCGCGCCTACCTCTCGCCCGGCGAAGGCCTGCACATCCTGTGGATCGACGGCCAGCTGGTCTGGATACGGCGCGAGCTGCAGGTGGCACAAAGCGTGTTCGAGCGCATCAGCCTGTCGCACTTCGGCCGTTCCGGCGACTGGCTGTCGGC
>NZ_JBPCSJ010000371.1:0-1738 GCF_051007235.1 Hydrogenophaga sp.
CACCTGTGCGCTGCTGCAAGGCGGCAGCGTCAGCTGCTGGGGCAACAGCAACACCGGCATCGAACAGCTGGTGCCGGCGCCGGTGGCGGGCCTGAGCGGCGTCACCGCGCTGTCCTCGGGCTACGGCCACCACTGCGCCGTTCTGAGCGCTGGTGGCGTGCGCTGCTGGGGCGACAACAACGACGGGCAACTGGGCAACGGCAGCCAGACCGATGCGGCCAGCCCGGTGGTGGTTTCGGGCATCGCCAACGCAGTGGCCGTGGCCGCGGGCTCACGCCACAGCTGTGCGCTGCTGGCCGACGGCGGCGTGCGTTGCTGGGGCTACCGCGGCATCAGCACAGGCTTTGGCACGGTGCGCAGCGGCCTCATGGGCGATGGGGGCACCGGCGTGACCCCCGCACTGACGCCAGTGACGGAGACCGGTATCGGCACTGCGGTGGCGCAGGTCACCGGGTCTGCCCACACCTGTGCCCTGCTGCAGGACGCCAGCGTCTGGTGCTGGGGCGCCAAGGGCCATGCCCGTGGCCAGACCGATTCGAACGACGTGGCCCTGGCGCCCGTGCAGGTGGTGGTGACCGGTGCCGTGAACGCGCTCGCACTGGGCGACGACCACACCTGCGTCTCGCTGGCCAGTGGCGGCGTTCAATGCTTGGGCTCGGGCTTTCAGGGGCAATTGGGTACAGGTGGCCAGTCGAACGAACAGAACCCCAACCCCTCGCCCTATCCCGCCTTTTCGATCACACCGCTGTCGGTGCTGTTCCCCTGAGGCGTGGGGTCACACCAGGGTACAGATGCACGGGGTGTTCAGGCCAGCGGTGGGCCGTTCGACACCCCGCTCGCCACATGCCCGCTGGGCCCGTGCATCGACGCGTGTTCGATGTGACCGGTCTGGTCGTCGAAGAAGAAGTCGGGCTCGAATTCGCGCAGGAATTCACCTTTGGGCAGGCCGCCCAGGAACATGGCCTCATCGACCTCGATGTCCCAATCCATCAGCGTGCGGATGGCGCGCTCGTGCGCCGGCGCGCTGCGCGCGGTGACCAGCGCGGTGCGGATGCGCATGGCGTTCGTGCCCTCGGTTTGCAGGCGGTGCAGGGCTTCCAGCAAGGGCTTGAACGGTCCGCCCTGCAGTGGTTGCCCCGCGTGGCTGGCTTCGTGTGCCTGGAACGCGCTCAGGCCCTGTGACTGGTAGACACGCTCGGCCTCGTCCGAGAACAGCACCGCGTCGCCGTCAAACGCGATGCGCACCTCGTGCGGGTGCGCGTCGCTCGCATGCACCGACTGCGGGTACACCTGTGCGGCGGGCACGCCCGCGTCCAGCGCGGCGCGCACATCGGCCAGGTGGGTGGAGAGGAACAGGTTGGCGCGCAGCGGCCGCAGGTAGCGCCAGGGCGGCTGCCCGCGCGTGAAGCTGCCGCGCTGGATGGGCAGGCCGTAGTGCTGCGCCGAGCGGAACACCCGCATGCCCGAGACCGGGTCGTTGCGCGAGAGGATCACCACCTCCACCCGCTGGGCTTGTTCATCGTTGAAGGCCAGCAGCTTCTTCACCAGCGAAAACGCCACACCCGGCGCGGCGGGCACCTCCAGCCGGTCCAGCTGCAGCTTCATGTACGAACGGTCGTCCCCGGTCTCGAACAGCCGGTTCTCCTCTTCAAAGTCGAACAGCGCCCGCGAAGAAATCGCAACGACAAGCTGGCCATCAAGTGTCACGGGCATAGGGAAAGCTCTCCGAGTGAGGTGT
>NZ_JBPCSJ010000372.1:0-1769 GCF_051007235.1 Hydrogenophaga sp.
CAGCAGGTTGCGGGTGCGGCTGGCCAGGTTGGGGCCCAGCACCGCGCCCACCAGGCCACCGGCCAGCACCAGCGACACGGCTTTTTCGCGGAAGTCCGGCGCCGCCAGTTCGGCCGCGGCGAAGCGGTAGAGCTGGCCGTTGGCGCTGTAGTAACCGGCGATCACCGTGGCGCTCACCAGCAGCCAGAAGTTGTGGTGCATCGCGGCCCAGTAGCACAGCAGGGCCGAGCCGAGCGCGACCAGCAGACCGATCTGGAACGAGGCCTTGCGGCCGAAGGCGCTCTGCGTGCGCGCCACCAGCGCGGTGGACAGTGCGCCACCGACCACGTAGCCCATCACGGGCAGGGTCGCCATCCAGCCCAGCGGGGCCAGGCTCAGGCCGACCAGGCCGTTGATGGCGATGAAGACCACGTTGTTGGTCAGGAACAGGCCTTGCGCGGCGGCCAGCAGCCAGAGGTTTTTATTCATAAGTTGCTGTTTATATCCTGCCGTGGTGGCCGCTGCAGCGGTCGGCGGGCGAGCGCGCGGGCAGATGTCATGCAATCGACACAATTGCCATCGAAATCGAGGCAGTTGAAGGCCGGATTGCCGCCTTTTGGACTGTACGAAGCTCAAGATGGGCCAGCGGGCGCCGACATCCAACGGAAACGACCGGGATGTCCCGGGTCAATCACTTTCCGAAAGATTTCACATGTCCTGGCTTTCCCGACTGTCTGTGCGCGCCAAACTGGGCCTGTTGGTGGCGGTGTTTTCGGCCGGCATGGTGCTGGTCACCGTGCTGAGCTTCTGGGGCCTGAACCAGGCGGTGGCGGCCAGCCAGTCGATGGTGGCAGGCGAGATGCAGGCCGTGCAGTGGCTGGGTGACACGCGCGCGGCCGTGGGCAACGCGCGCCGGTTCGAGAAGGACCTGTTCCTCAACCTGGCCGAAGAGGACAAGCTCAAGGCGTACCAGCAGTCCTGGGCCGCGGAGCTGGACAAGCTCAACGCCACGCTGGAGCGCCTCAAGCCCCTGCTCGACACGGAACAGCAGGCGTCGGCGGACCAGATGTCGGCCGCGGTCGGCCGCTACCGCCAGACGGTGCAGGGCATCGTCCAGCGCATCGAGATCGGCGAGATCAACGACCCCTGGGCGGCCAACAAGGCGCTGGAGCCGGCCAAGGGCGAAATCCGTGCCGCCGACGAGGCGCTGACCCGCATCGGTGCGTCCGTCACCCGGCGGGTCGATGCGACCTCGCAGGCGCTGGTGGACTTACACCGCCTGGTGGTGCTGCGCACACTGACCATCGCGCTGGTGGCGCTGGGCAGTGCCATCTGGCTGGGCTGGATCATCGCCCGGCACGTCACCGGCCCGCTGCAGCAGGCCGCGCGGGCCATCGAGCGCGTGGCACAAGGCGACTTGAGCGAGCGGGTGCACAACCTCGGTCAGGATGAAATCGCCCGCGTGATGCAAGGCATTGACGCGATGCAGTCCGCGCTGGTGCGGGTGGTCACCCAGATCCGGCAGAGCGTGGACACCGTGGTGCACGCCAGCGAGGAAATCGCCAGTGGGAACCAGGATCTGTCCAACCGCACAGAAGCGGCTGCCAGCAGCCTGCAGGAAACGGCGGCGAGCATGGAAGAGCTCAACAGCACGATGCGCCAGAGCGCGGACGCGGCGCGCCAGGCCAGCCAGATGGCGGTGGCCAACGCGGAAGTGGCCGCACGTGGTGGTCAGGTGGTGGGCCAGGTGGTCGCCACCATGGACGAGATCAACCACAGCAGCAAGAAGA
>NZ_JBPCSJ010000373.1:0-22141 GCF_051007235.1 Hydrogenophaga sp.
AGCGCTTCCTTGGCATCGGATACGATGCCGTAGTCGGGCGCGAACACGCGGCCGATCTGCGTCGGCTCGATGTCGACGTGGATGAAGCGGCGGCCCTTGCAATACACCTCGGTGGAACCGGTGTGGCGATTGGCCCAGCGGTTGCCGATGCCGAGCACGAAGTCGCTGGCCAGCATCGTGGCGTTGCCGTAGCGGTGGCTGGTCTGCAGGCCGCACATGCCGGCCATCAGCGGGTGGTCATCGGGGATGGCGCCCCAGCCCATCAGCGTCGGGATCACCGGCACGCCGGTGAGTTCGGCGAACTCCACCAGCAGCCCCGACGCGTCGGCGTTGAGGATGCCGCCACCGGCGACGATCAGCGGCTTCTCGGCCGCGGTCAGCATGTCCAGCGCCTTCTCGATCTGCTTGCGCGTGGCGGCCGGCTTGTACACCGGCAATGGTTCGTAGGTGTCGATGTCGAACTCGATCTCGGCCATCTGCACGTCGATCGGCAGGTCGATCAGCACCGGGCCGGGGCGGCCCGAGCGCATGAGGTGGAAGGCCTGCTGGAACACGCGCGGCACCAGCGCGGGCTCGCGCACCGTCACGCTCCACTTGGTGACCGGCTTGCTGATGGCCTCGATGTCCACCGCCTGGAAATCTTCCTTGTAGAGGCGGGCACGCGGCGCCTGGCCGGTGATGCAGAGGATCGGTATCGAATCGGCACTGGCCGAATACAGGCCCGTGATCATGTCGGTGCCGGCCGGGCCGCTGGTGCCAATGCACACACCGATGTTGCCGGCGCGCGCCCGGGTGTAGCCCTCGGCCATGTGCGAAGCACCTTCCACGTGCCTGGCCAGCACGTGGGCGATGGTCTGCCGCTCGCGCAGCTGCGCGTACAGCGGGTTGATGGCGGCCCCCGGCACACCAAAGGCCTGGGTGATGCCTTCTTTCTCCATCACCAGCACCGCCGCCATTGCGGCTTTCATCTTCGCCATGTCTGTCTCCGGTTGGGTTGAATCACTGGCGCTGATGCTAGGGAGACCCTGCCGTGTTGAGAATGCCACCGGCGGTACGCCGATTCGATACTCCGGGTATGCAATCCCCCGGCTAACATGCGCCCATGGACCGTTACAAGGAAATCGAAGCCTTTGTGCAGGTGATGGAACACGGCAGCCTGGCCGCGGCCGCGCTGCACGCCGGCATCACCCCGGTGATGATGGGCCGGCGCATCGACGCGCTGGAAAAGCGCCTGGGCGCACAGCTGATCCACCGCTCCACCCGGCGCCTGGTGCTGACCGAGCAGGGCGCCAGCTTTCTGGACGAATGCCGTGCCCTGCTGGCGCAATGGGCACAGGCCGAGGCCACGGTGTCGGCGCACAAGCACAGTGCCAGCGGCCACCTGATCGTGTCGGCCCCGGCCGCCTTCGGGCGCCTGCACGTGGCACCCCACGCGCCGGCGTTCCTCAAGGCCAACCCGGCGGTCAAGCTCTCGTTCAACCTGACCGACCGTGTCGTGGACCTGGTGCGGGACGGCTACGACATGGGCATCCGCATCGGCGGCGCGATCGATCCGAACTTTGTGGCGATCAAGCTGGCGGTGAACCAGCGCGTGGTCTGTGGCACACCCGCCTACTTCCGCAAGCACGGCAAACCGCAGACGCTGGACGACCTGCAACACCACAACTGCCTGGCCTTCAACCTGCAAGGCGGTCAGCAGCGCGGCTGGTATTTCCAGCAGGACGGCAAGACGGTGACGGTGCGCGTGGACGGTAACCTGGACTGCAACGACGGCGAGCTGCTGCACCGCTGGGTCAGCGAAGGCATGGGCCTGGGCTGGCGCAGCACCTGGGAGATCCAGGCCCAGCTGCAGCGCGGCGAACTGGTGACCGTGCTCGATGATTTCGCCCTGCCCGCCTACGACATCCTGGCCGTTTACCCGCAGCAACGGCACCTGCCGGCCAAGGTGCGCTTTTTCATCGAACACCTGAAGAAGGTGTATTCAAAGCCCAACTACTGGTTGAAGTGACATGAACTCCCTGCTGATCCACAACGCCACCTGCATCGCCACCTTCGACCACGCCGACCCAGCACAGGGGCGCGAGCTGAAGGACGCGAGCCTGTTCGTGCGCGACAACGTCATCGAATGGATCGGCCCGACCACCGAGCTGCCGCGCGCGCTGCTCGAATCGGCTGGCGAAACCATCGACGCGCGCGGCCACCTGGTCACGCCTGGGCTGGTGAACACGCACCACCACATGTACCAGTCGCTCACGCGCGCCATCCCCGGCGTACAGGACGCGGAACTGTTCGGCTGGCTGCGCGGGCTCTACCCGATCTGGGCCGGGCTGACGCCCGAGATGGTGCAGGTGTCCACCCAGGTCGCGATGGCCGAGCTGCTGATGAGCGGTTGCACCACCAGCAGCGACCACCTCTACATCTACCCCAACGGCGTGCGGCTGGAAGACAGCATCGAAGCCGCGCAGCGGATCGGCATGCGCTTCGTGGCCACGCGCGGCAGCATGAGCGTGGGCCAGTCGCAGGGCGGCCTGCCGCCGGACCGGGTGGTCGAAAAGGAAGACGCGATCCTGAAAGACAGCCAGCGCCTGATCGAGACCTGGCACAGCGCCGAGCACGGTGCCATGGTGCAGGTGGCGCTGGCACCGTGTTCGCCGTTCTCGGTCAGCCCGGCGCTGATGAAGGCCAGTGCCGAGCTGGCGCGCAGCTTCAAGGGTCTGGGCGTTCGACTGCACACCCACCTGGCCGAAAACGACCACGACATCGCCTACAGCCGCGAGAAGTTCCGTATGACCCCGGCGCAGTACGCGCAGGAGCTGGGCTGGCTGGGCGACGACGTCTGGCACGCCCACTGCGTCAAGCTCGATGACGAAGGCATCTCGCTGTTCGCCGCCAGCCGCACCGGCGTGGCGCACTGCCCCTGCAGCAACATGCGCCTGGCCAGCGGCATCGCACCGATCCGCCGCATGCTGAACGCGGGCGTGCCCGTGGGCCTGGGGGTGGACGGTAGCGCCAGCAACGACGGCGCGCACATGGTCAACGAGGCGCGCCAGGCAATGCTGCTCGCCCGGGTGGGCCGTGCGCTGATGCCGCCCGAGACCCGCAACGGCAAGACCTTCTTCGGCTGCGACCTGGGCCCGGCCGAAATGACGGCGCGCGACGCGCTGCACACCGCCACCCGCGGCGGCGCGCAGGTACTGGGGCGAACCGACATCGGCCACCTGGCCCCCGGCATGTGCGCCGACCTCGCGCTGTTCGACCTGCGCACGCTGGCGTTTGCCGGCGGCGCGGTGCACGACCCGGTGGCCAGCCTGCTGCTGTGCGCCAGCCCGCCCGCCGCGTTTGTCGTGGTCAACGGCCGGGTGGTGGTGCGTGAAGGAATGCTGACCTCCGTCAACCTCGGGCCCTTGCTGGAACGGCACAATCGCCTCGCTCTGGAGCTGGCCGCCGCAGCGCGCAGCGCCTGAGTCAGGGTGCGCCTGGCCTCTGCAGGGTCTTTGGGTTCTGTCATATCGTGAAGGCACAATGGAGCCTGTGCCGGCGGCCACCGCACGGCTGCCCCGAGACAGCGCCCGACACATGGCGTGAAACCTCCTTTTTTACCGAGCCGTCCTCCCGGACGCAACGAGAACAGCAGCATGAGACGTCTGGACGATTTCCGCCTGAAGATGGGCAAGACCGAGCTGGTGCCCATCATGATCGGCGGCATGGGCGTGGACATTTCCTCCTCCGACCTGGCCCTGGAAGCCGCACGCCTGGGCGGTGTCGGTCACATCTCCGACGCCATGATCAAGACGGTGACCGATCGCCGCTACAAAACCAAATTCGTCAAGGCCAAGCAGGCGCTGTACAAGCTCAACGTCGACTCGTCCGACAAGTCGCTGGTCAAGTTCGACCTGGGCGATCTGGCCGAGGCCACACGCCTGCACGTCGAGCACACCATGGCGCGCAAGACCGGCAGCGGCATGGTGTTCATCAACTGCATGGAAAAGCTGACGATGAACGGCCCGAAGGAGACGCTCAAGGTCCGCATGGCCTCGGCGCTGGACGCTGGCATCGACGGCATCACGCTCGCGGCCGGCCTGCACCTGGGCTCCTTCGCCCTGATCGAGGACCACCCGCGCTTTCGCGACGCGAAGCTGGGCATCATCGTCTCCAGCCTGCGCGCGCTGCAGCTGTTCATCAAGAAGAACTCGCGCCTGAACCGCCTGCCCGATTACGTGGTGGTCGAAGGCCCGCTGGCCGGCGGCCACCTGGGCTTTGGCATGGACTGGGCGCAATACGACCTGGCCACCATCGTCGCCGAGATCCACGCCTGGCTGCAGACCGAGCAGCTGGACATCCCGCTGATCCCGGCCGGCGGCATCTTCACGGGCAGCGACGCGGTGCGCTTCATGGAACTGGGCGGCTCTGCGGTGCAGGTGGCCACGCGCTTCACCGTCACCAAGGAATGCGGCCTGCCCGACGACATCAAGCAGGAATACTTCAAGGCCAAAGAGGACGACATCGAGGTCAACGAGATTTCGCCCACCGGCTACCCGATGCGCATGATCAAGAGCAGCCCGGGCATCGGTGACGGCATCCGCCCGAACTGCGAAGCCTACGGCTACCTGCTGGACGCCAACGGCAAGTGCGCCTACATCACGTCCTACAACCGCGAGGTGCTGGCGCACCCGGGCGAGAAGCGCATTTCGGTCCCGGACAAGACCTGCCTGTGCACGCACATGCGCAACTTCGAGATCTGGACTTGCGGCCAGCTGACCTGGCGCCTGAAGGACACCACGCTGCGCAACGCCGACGGCCAGTACCAGCTGCTGAGCGCCGCCCACGTGTTCCAGGACTACCAGTTCAGCACCGACAACCAGGTCGCTTTGCCGGAAGCCGAGGCAGTGCCCGCCTGAGAGGAGCCAGCAGCCAGCGCGGAACCGGCTTTGCCGGGCCGCTGCTGGCGCCCCCTTGAGGGGGAGACGCAGCAGGCGGCGCAGGGGTGGGTCACAACCTGCGCCGGGGTGATCAGGATTTGCCGGCGGTGAAGCCCCCGTCCACCAGCAGGTCGGCACCGGTCACAAAACCCGCCTCGTCGCTCAGCAGGAACAGTGCGGCGTTCGCCACCTCTTCCGACCGGCCCAGGCGGCCCAGCGGGTGCAGGCCGATCAGAACGTTCTTGGTCGCGTCGTCCAGCGCCGACAGCAGCGGTGTGTCGATGTAACCCGGCCCCAGGCTGTTGACGCGCACGCCCTTGCTGGCGCCCTCCAGCGCCAGGGTGCGCGTGAGGTTCACCACCCCGCCCTTGCCCGCCGTGTAGGCGGCCGTGCCGCCCTGACCGAACACCCCCAGGATGGAGGCGCAGTTGACGATGCTGCCCTACCCTGGGCGTACATGGGGCCGAGCGCGGCGCGCGCCACCCGGAACACCCCGTTGAGGTTGATGTCGATGATGCGCAGGAAGTCAGCGTCCGGGGAGCTGTCGGCAGGGCAGATGCCGCCGATGCCGGCGTTGTTGAACACGCCGTCGAGCCGGCCGAAGGTCGACACCGTGGTCTCCACCATCGCATCCACCTGCTCGGTGGACGTGACGTCCACCGGCACGAAGACGCAGCGCCCCGGGTAGAGCGCGTCCAGCCGCGCCGCCTCGGCCATGCCCGCCGAACCGGCGAGGTCGGCCAGGTCCACCCGGGTGCCTTCGCGCAGGCAGCGCTCCACCGTGGCCAGCCCGATGCCGCTGGCACCACCGGTGATGAGGACGACGTGGTCTTGCAGTCGAATGGGAGTCCCTTCGAACCATGACGGGCGCCGCGGACCGCGGCACCTCATTTCCATTCTGGCGGGGGGCTGTTGACAGGCGCCACCAATCCGGTCAAAAAGACCTCAGATGCCCGAGCCCGCCGGTCAGGCCACGAACTGCTTGACGGTCTGCACCAGGCGGGCCGACTGCTGCTGCAGTTGCTCGGACGCGGCCGCGGCCTGCTCGCCGATGGCGGCGTTCTGCTGGGTGTTCTGGTCCAGCTCGCCGATCGCGTGCGTGACGGACTGGATGCGCCCCGACTGCTCGCGCGTGACCTGGCTGACCTCGGACAGCAGCAGGTCCACCTGCCGGACCGCTTCGCCCAGGCCGTTGAGCGTGTCCTCGGCCTGGCGGATCAGCGTGGCACCGGAGGCCACCCGCGCTTCCGAATCGACGGTGAGCTGGCGGATGTCCTTGGCGGCGGCCGCGCTGCGTTGCGCCAGCGTGCGCACCTCGCCGGCGACCACGGCAAAGCCGCGGCCCTGGTCACCCGCGAGTCCGGCCACGACCGCGGCATTGAGCGCCAGGATGTTGGTCTGGAACGAGATGGAATCGATCAGGCTGGTGATGTCGGCGATGCGGCGGCTGGACTCGTTGATCTTGTCCATGGCGGCGCTGCTCTCGCGCATCACCTGCTGGCCGCTCTGGGCCTGCACCACAGCCTCACGGGCCAGGCGCGCCGCGTGGTCGGACGATTCCGCGCTGTGCGCCACGGCCTGTGACAGGTCGCGCAAAGCGCTCGCGCTCTGTTGCAGGTGCGTGGCCTGCTGTTCGGTGCGCACCGACAGGTCCGCGTTGCCGCTGGCAATTTCGCGCGAGGCGTTGGCCACGCCGGCGGAGACGTCACCCACCTCGCCGAAAGCCTTGCGGAGCTTGGACGCGAAGGCGTTGAAGCCGCGCGCGATCACCGTGAGTTCGTCGTTGCCTTTGACCGGCAGTTCGACCGAGAGGTCGGTGTTGCCGTCGGCCAGCGCCTGCATGGTGCCGCCCAGGTTGTGCAAGGGGCGCATGAGCGAACGCACCAGCAGCGTCATGCACAGGGCCGCCAGCGCGCAGGCCACCGCGGCCGCGGTGAGGGCGGCGTACAACTGCTGCTGCGCCGCGGCGGCGGCCACGGCATGGGGATACGACACCACCACGCTCCAGGGCGCGGTGCCGTCGAGCACCGTCACCGGCGCGTACAGGTGCACCCAGCCCTGGCCGTCGTCCCAGCTGTGGTGCTCGCCCTTGGCCACGTGCTCCAGCACCTCGGCCGGCAGGTCGTCGGCCTTTTTGCCCAGACGCGCGGCATCGGCATGCGCCAGGTAGAGACCGCCGTTGGACAACAGCGAGACCCGGCCACCGGGCACCGGTTCAAGCTGAACCAGCCGCTCAGAGAGGCCGGAGAGCGGCAGGTCGGCACCGGTGGCGCCCACGAACTGCCCGCCCACCAGGATGGGGGTGATCATGGTGGTCATGAGCACGTCCTTGCCGGCCACCGGGTACACATAGGGCTCGATCAACGCGGGCTTGCGCGTGCTCCGGGGCGTGGCGTACCAGGCGTTGGACCCTTCCTTTTCGTAGTCCAGCAGCGGTTCCACTGCGATCTGGCCGCTGCCACGGTTCCAGTAGGCGATGTAGCGGCCGGTGGCGTCGTAGGCGGGGCCCTTGTTGACGAACTCGGCGTCCTTGCCGTCCAGCGCGTTGGGTTCCCAGATGGAATAGGTGCCGATGAATTCGGTGCGCTGCACCAGCAGCTGTTTGGCCATGGCGTCGAGCTGATCACGGCTGGGCGGATGGTTGGCAGCGCGCATGCCCTCCATGTTCGCGCCCATCGCCAGCACAGCGGCAAAGCTGCGACCCAGTTCACCGCCCACCTGCGCGGCGGCCTGGTCGGCCGCTTTGTCCGCCTGGGCGTTCGCCGCGGCCTGGGCGCGGGCGCTGGCCTGCAGCCCGACCACCACACTGGTGGCGGCCACGCAGCACACGCACAGGAGCACCGCGGTCACGGTGAGCTTGGTGGTGAGGGACCAGACACCCAGACGGGGCACGGAACGGCGGGAGGAAGTGGTCATGACGGGGCGTACTGAGTTCAAGGGATACGCCACTATCGACCAAACCCGCCCCATCTGAAGCCCCGATCAGCGGCCAGGATCGGGGCTTATCTCAGCCCGCCAGGCGCTGCACCAGCCAGGTGTTGAGATCGAGCACCTCGTCCATGCAGACCTCGTGGCCCATGGGGTAGGTGCGCCAGTCCACCGGCTGCCCGAGCGCGGTGAGGGTGTCCCGGGCGGCCTCGCCGCGCGCGGGCACGACGACGTCGTCCTGGTCGCCATGGGCCATGAACACCGGGGTGTCGCGGTTGGCCGGGCTGCGTTCAACGGCCGTCGCGTCTGCCAGGGGCAGGTAGCCCGAGAGCGCCACCAGCCCGGCCAGCCGCTGCGGTGCGCGCACGCCGGCCAGCAGGGTCATGGCGCAGCCCTGCGAAAAGCCCATCAGCACCACGCGCTCGGCGGCCACGCCGCGCTGCACCTCGCGGTCGATCAGCTGCTGCACCAGGGCCTGGCTCTGGCGCAGGCCGGGCCTGTCTTCGCGGCGCGTGCCGTCGGGAGCGGGCGGCTCGATGTCGTACCAGGCGCGCATCTCGTAGCCGGCGTTGAGGGTCACCGGCCGCACCGGCGCGCTGGGGAACACAAAGCGCACCGGGCCGACGGCCGACAGGTCCATGGCCTGGGCCACCGGCACGAAGTCGCTGCCGTCAGCTCCCAGGCCGTGCAGCACAACGATGCTGGCCACCGGCCGCGCGTTTGCGTCGCCGCCGGTGGTGAATTCGATGAGTTCGATGCGGGTGTCGGTGGATGCGGTCATGCGGGCAGCATAGCGCCGATGGCCCACACACCGGCCCCGCCCGGCCCGGGAACTCGGTCAGGGCGCCCCGTATCCAGAGCACACAACGGGCTGCATCTGGAGCGATCGCTCTAGAAAAAGCGCGGGAAAGCCCGCAGCCCGCACGCCGGACCGCACCGGTAGATTCAAGAAAGACCACTGGAGACATCTATGCCCAAAATCGCCCCCGAATTCCTCGCCCTGCAGCGCCTGTACCACTGGGAAAAAAGTGCCCCGAACCGCGTGGCGCTGTCCCAGCCCATGGGCGGCGGCGCGGTGCAGGACTTCACCTGGGGCCAGGTGGCCGACCACTCGCGCCGCATGGCGGCCCACCTGCAGGCGCAGGGCTGGGCGCCGGGCAGCAAGGTGGCCATCCTGTCCAAGAACTGCGCCTGGTGGATGATGAGCGACCTGGCCATCTGGATGGCGGGTTACGTTTCGGTGCCGCTGTACCCCACGCTGGCGCCCGAGACCATCACGCAGATCCTCACGCACAGCGAAAGCAAGGCCTGCTTCGTTGGCAAGCTCGACGGCTGGGAACACATGCAACCCGGCGTGCCCGCTGGCCTGCCCTGCATCAGCTACCCGCTGTCGCCCGACTCGGCCCGCAGCGCTTACGAAGGCTGGGACGCGATCGTGGCCCGCACCGCGCCCCTGGGCGCATCGCCCACGCGCGCCGAGAACGACCTGGCCACCCTGATCTACACCTCGGGCACCACCGGCATGCCCAAAGGCGTGATGCATTCCTTTGGCAACTTCGCCTGGGCGCTGGACCGCGGCCTGCAACGCATCCCCATGACCGGCGAGGACCGCATGCTGTCCTACCTGCCGCTGGCGCACGTGGTCGAGCGCATGCTGGTGGAACACGGCTGGCTGCGCACCGGCATGCACGTGTACTTCGCCGAATCGCTGGACACCTTCGCCGCCGACCTGCAACGCGCACGGCCCACCGTGTTTTTCTCGGTGCCGCGCCTCTGGGTGAAATTCCAGCAGGGCGTGCACCACAAGATGCCGCCGGCCAAGCTGCAGCGCCTGCTGGGCATCCCCATCCTGGGCGGCATCGTGCGCAAGAAGATCCAGAAAGCCCTGGGGCTGGACCAGTGCACCTTTGCTGCGGGCGGCGCCGCCCCCATGCCCATGGCCCTGCTGCAGTGGTACGGCAAGCTCGGCCTGCCCATCAACGAAGGCTACGGCATGACCGAGAACCTGGCGCTCTCGCACATCACCGTGGCCGGGCAGCACCAGCAAGGCACCGTGGGCCCGACCTACCCCGGCGTGGAACACCGCATCGACCCGGCCACCGGCGAAATCCAGATGCGCAGCCAGGCGCTGATGATGGGTTACTACAAGGAGCCCGAGAAAACCGCCGAGGTGTTCACGGCCGACGGCTGGCTCAAAACCGGCGACAAGGGCCAGATCGATGGGCAGGGCCTGCTGCGCATCACCGGACGCGTCAAGGACCTGTTCAAGACCGGCAAGGGCAAATACGTGGCGCCGGCGCCGATCGAAGACAAGCTGGTGATGCACGAAGCGGTGGAAGCCTGTGTGGTGACCGGCGCCAACCTGGGCCAGCCGCTGGGCATCGTGATGCTCAACGCCGACTTCGCGGCCAAGGCCCAGGACCCGATGGCACGGCGCGAACTGGAAGGCTCACTGAACACCCACCTCAAGACGATCAACGCCACACTGGATCCGCACGAACGGCTGCAAGTCATCGTGGTCACCACCACCGCCTGGACGGTGGACAACGACGTCATCACGCCCACCTTCAAGGTCAAGCGCAATCGCATCGAAGACCTGTACGCCCGGCACTACGAAACCTGGGAGGCCTCGGGCCAGACCGTGATCTGGCAGTGAGGCAGAGCAGCACAGCCCGTCAGCGGGTGTGGGCCGCCAAGCGGTCCAGCACACCACGGGCGCCCGCCTCGCACAAGGCCAGCACGCGCTCGAACCCGGCCAGGTTGCCGTAGTACGGGTCGGGCACCTCGCCGCCGGCTTCCACGCCGGCGTAGTCCAGAAACAGGTGCAGCTTGTGCCGGTGTTCGGGCGGGCAATCGTCCTGCAGGTTCGCCAGGTTGTCCCGGTCCATGGCCAGGATCAGGTCGCAACGCTCGTAATCCTGCGCCCGCACACGGCGCGCACGCTCACGGTGGATCTGCTCATAGCCCGCCGCGGCCGCGACCTGGATGGCGCGCGGATCCGCCTTTTCGCCCTGGTGCCCGCCATAGGTGCCGGCCGAGTCCACCGTCACACTGCGCGCCAGACCTCGGCGCTGCACCTCGCCCTGCAACACGGCCGATGCGGTGGGAGAGCGGCAGATGTTGCCCATGCAGACGACGAGGATGCGGATCATGGGGCGCGAGGATATCAAAGGCCCCCATGTCCCCTACCCCCAAAGAAAAGGCCCGCACGGGGCGGGCCTTGTCGGTGCGGCGGAGGCCGTCGCTCAGATGCGGTAGTCCTCGACGCTCTTGCCCGCGGCCAGCACGGCACGCACCCACTCGGGCTTGCGACCCGGGCCGCCGGCCCAGAGTTCGCCGTTCGGGCCGCGGTACTTGGCCGGTGCGGCGGACTTGGACTTGCCCACCTTCTTGGCGCCGCCGGTGGCCGCGCCACCCAGGTCGGCGACGGTCAGGCCGTACTGCTTCATCTTGGCCTTGATGTCAGCGATCACGGACGCCAATTCGTTCTTGCGCGCCTGTTCGGCTTCCGCCATCAGTTGCTGGGCCTGGGCCATCAGTTCGGAATACGTTGCCATTGATGTTCCTTGTGGTTTGACTGTAAACAATTGTTGTATTGGATTGCATCCCAACGATGCGGGTTCAATTCTAATCCGATTTTCCGAGAGATATCCATTTCTGGAGTTCCTCAGGCAATTCGGTTTGCAATTCCAGCGCCTGCCCCGTGACCGGGTGCGCAAGTTTCAGGCGCCAGGCGTGCAGAAACATCCGTTTGAATCCCAGCCGGGTCAATTGGCGGTTGAGTTCGAAGTCGCCGTATTTGTCATCGCCCACGATCGGGTGGCCAGCACTGGCCAGATGCACACGGATCTGGTGTGTTCGCCCGGTTTTGATGGTGACTTCCAGCAGGCTGAAACCTTCGGCGTAGGCCGCGTCCAGCCCGCCAGGCGCGGGAACGGCCTGCACCACTTTCACCAGCGATACCGATTTCATGCCATCGGGATCGTCTTTGCCGGTCACCCGCACACGGCGTTCGCCATCGGGCAGCAGGTATTTGTGCAGGGGCTGATCCAGCACCTTGAGGCGGGCCGGCCAGACGCCTTTGACCAGCGCCAGATAGGTTTTGCCGGTTTCTCGCTCGCGAAATTGGTCTTGCAAGGCCTTCAGCGCACTCTTCTTTTTGGCGATCAGCAGCAGGCCGCTGGTTTCCCGGTCGAGCCGGTGCACCAATTCGAGCAGGCGCGCCTGCGGCCGGGCCTGGCGCATTTGCTCGATCACGCCAAAACTCACGCCGCTGCCGCCATGCACCGCCACGCCAGCCGGTTTGTGAATGGCCAGAAACGCCTCGTCTTCGAACACCACCGGAAATTCGCGCGCGGGCGCCGGCTGGGCGGCTTTTTCCTCGGCGCGTTCGGACAGGCGGATCGGCGGGATGCGCAGCACATCGCCAGGGTTGACGCGGTCGTCCGCCGACACGCGCCCCTTGTTCCGACGCACCTCGCCCGAACGGATGATGCGGTAGATGTGCGTCTTGGGCACACCCTTGAGCACGCGGATGAGGAAGTTGTCCAGCCGCTGCCCGGCCGATTCTTCGTCCACGGTCAGGAATTGCACCGCCGCGGCGGTCTGGAGGGAGGGCTTGGAATGCAAGGAAAACCCGCTGAAAAGTGCGGCCCCACGGACCGGGGGAGCGCACTATAATGTGCTGCGCCAGTCGTGTGCTGTAAGTGGTTGATTTCCTTGAGTTTAAGGCACCCACCGCAGGCAGGCTCCCCCAGCTCTGGATGCCGGGGGTCCGACTGGCCACCCGTTGCCACCGCCGGCACCCGGGCCAGGTCGCTGTTCCACACCCTCGCAGACGAGACCGGAACCCCGCCCCAGCCCGGAGGAAGCCAGCGGCGCAACCAGCAGACAACCGCAGACCCGATACGGAATACCCCCATCGGCCAGCCGCCCCCGGCGACAGCACGACGCTGCACGGGATGGCTGGCCGAGGACGCAGTGAAACCAGCGGCCCCCGTGGCGCCCCGACCGTCGATGACGACCGCAGCGCCCCCGCCCTGATCACCGCTGTCCACGCGCCTACGCCCTGACCCGGCGGTTCGACGCGGCACACCCACCCCGTGTGCCCCGCCTCGAACGATCTCTCCCGCTGCCCGGCCTTCCCGCCGGGTGGGCACCGGGTCGGTGGCTCTCCGGCAATTCCTCCCCCGTTTGCGCGCCTTTGCTGGTGCATGGCAGATCGGCGCCTGGGTTCGTCCCGGCGCCATGTCAGTGTCAGACCGAAGGAAACGCATCATGAAACGCATGCTGATCAACGCCACGCAGGCCGAAGAGCGCCGCCTGGCGATCGTGGACGGGCAGAAACTGCTCGACTACGAAATCGAAATCGAAGGACGCGAACAGCGCAAGGGCAACATCTACAAGGCCGTCGTCACCCGCGTCGAGCCTTCGCTGGAAGCCTGCTTCGTCGACTACGGCGAAGACCGCCACGGTTTCCTGCCGTTCAAGGAAATCTCGCGCCAGTACTTCCAGGGCAATGTCTCGCCCTCGCAGGCGCGCATCAACGACGTGATCAAGGAAGGCCAGGAGCTGCTGGTCCAGGTCGAGAAGGAAGAGCGCGGCAACAAGGGCGCGGCCCTGACCACCTTCGTGAGCCTGGCCGGCCGCTACGTGGTGCTGATGCCCAACAACCCGCGCGGCGGTGGCGTCAGCCGCCGCATCGAAGGCGAAGACCGCCAGGAACTCAAGGCCGCGCTGGACCAGCTCGAGTACCCCAACGGCATGAGCATCATCGCGCGCACCGCCGGCATCGGCCGCGACGCGCCCGAACTGCAGTGGGACCTGAACTACCTGCTCAAGCTGTGGAACGCCATCGACGGCGCGGCCAAGGGCGGCAAGGGTGCCTACCTGATCTACCAGGAATCGAGCCTGGTGATCCGCGCCATCCGCGACTACTTCAACGGCGACATCGGCGAGATCCTGATCGACACCGACGACATTTACGAACAGGCTCACCAGTTCATGAGCCACGTGATGCCGGAGCACGGCCACCGCGTCAAGCGCTACCGCGACGACGCGCCGCTGTTCAGCCGCTTCCAGATCGAACACCAGATCGAGACCGCCTACAGCCGCATCGTGCAGCTGCCCAGCGGCGGCGCCATCGTGATCGACCAGACCGAAGCGCTGGTGGCGGTGGACGTGAACTCGGCCCGCGCCATCAAGGGCGGTGACATCGAAGAAACCGCGACCCGCACCAACCTGGAAGCCGCCGACGAAGTGGCGCGCCAGGCCCGCCTGCGCGACCTGGGCGGCCTGATCGTGATCGACTTCATCGACATGGAAGAGTCGAAGAACCGCCGCGAAGTGGAAAACCGCCTGCGCGACGCGCTGCGCCAGGACCGCGCCCGCGTGCAGTTCGGCTCCATCAGCAAGTTCGGCCTGCTCGAAATGAGCCGCCAGCGCCTGAAGCCCACGCTGAGCGAAGGTTCGTCCATCCCCTGCCCGCGCTGCGGCGGTTCCGGCCACATCCGCGACACGGAAAGCTCGGCCCTGCAGATCCTGCGCATCATCCAGGAAGAGTCGCTCAAAGACAGCACGGCCGCCGTGCTGGTGCAGGTACCGGTCGAAGTGGCCAGCTTCCTGCTCAACGAAAAGCGCACCGAGATCACCAAGATCGAACTCAAGCAGCGTATCAACGTGCTGCTGGTGCCCAACAAGTCGCTGGACACGCCGAACTACAAGCTCGAACGCCTCAAGCACGACGACCCGCGCCTGGACAACCTGGACGCCAGCTACAAGCTGGCCGAAGAAGCCGAGGACCCGACCAGCTTCACGCGCCGCAGCCAGGAACGCACCAACAAGCAGGAACCGGTGATCAGGGGCGTGCTGCCCGACGGTCCCGCGCCCGTCGCGGCCCCCAAGCCCGAAGCTGTGCCCGTCGCCGCAGCGCCGGCCGCACCGGTGGCCGCAGCGCCTGCGCCAGTCCAGGCAGCGCCCAAGGTCGCCGCACCGGCCGAGAAGGGTTTCTTCGGCTGGCTCAAGAGCCTGTTCGGTGGCGCCGCGCCCGCTGCGCCCGCCGCCGCGGAGCCCAAAACCGCCCCCGCACCGGCCAAGACCGGTGACCGTGAACCGCGCGGCGAAGGCCGCCGGGAGGGTGGCCGAGAAGGTGGCCGCGATGGCCGTGGCCGTGGTGGCCGCAACAGCGGCGCCAACGGCGAAGCCCGTGCACCGCGCGAAGGCCGCGGCGAAGTGGGCCGAGAGGGACGCGAAGGTGGCCGAGGCCCGCGTGGGGCCGATGGCCGCAATGGCGAAGCCCGCGTGGAAGGCCGCGATGGCAACCGCGCACCGCGTGGTGAAGGTCGCGGCGAGGGCCGTGGCGAGCCACGCAACGACGCTGCCCGCGGCGAAGGCCGTGGCGACAACCGGGGTGAAGGCCGCAACGGTGGCCGTCGCGACAACCGCCGCGACGCGGCCCCGGTCGATGCACCGGCGGACACCGAAGCCCTGTTGAACGCACCCGCCACCGCTGACGCGGGCGATGCCGGCGCAGCGCCCGAAGCCGCTGAAGGCCAGCGCCGTGAGCGCCGTCCGCGCAACGACAACCGCCGCCGCAACGAAGGCGCGGACGCCGCAGCCCCGCAAGGCCTGATCGAGGCTGCCTCGATGCGTGCCGAGCAGGACGCCCAGGCCGCGGGTGGCGAGCCCACCCCGACCGAAGGCGATGCCGACAACGCCGGCCAGCGCGCCCCGCGCGAGCGCCGCAGCCGCGACCGCTACGGCCGTGACCGCCGCGAACGCGCCCCGCGTGATGCAGCGACCAGCGACGCCGACACCGGCAACGCCGACGCCCCGACCGCCGAAGTCGCTGCGACCGAAGAACGCGCCTACGAAGCCCCGACGCGCAGCTACTTCAGCCTGCCGGCGCAGACCGCAGCCGAACCGGTCGCGGCAGCGCCCGTGGTCGCGCCAGCTGTGGAACCCGTGCCTGTGCTGGACGCTGCCCCCGCTCCGCGCGCCCGCGCTGCAGCACCGACGCAGGCCCCGGCTCCCGCTCCGGCCCCCAAGGCCAGTGCCAGTGCTCCGGCGCGCCAGGGCCTGCCCAAGGTGCAGCCCTACACGGTGTCCATCGACGAGCTGAACCAGGTGGCCCAGACCAGCGGCCTGGAGTGGGTGAACTCGGACGCCGCCAAGGTGGCCCAGGTGCAAGCCGCCATCGCGGCCGAACCCAAGCCCATCCACGTGCCGCGCGAGATCAAGCCGGTGGTGCTGGTGGACGAAGGTCCGCTGGTGCTGGTGGAAACGCGCAAGGACCTGCGCAACATGCCCCTGCCCTTCGAGGCCCAGTGATGTGATGCACAGCCACCGTTCGCGGTGGCGATCACGCCCAGAAAACGCCGGTCATGACCGGCGTTTTTTCATGGGCGCAAGGCATGCACCGGGTCACATCAGACTGGCGTGCCGCGACAAAGGGCTGCGTCCGCCTCCCGCTGCGTGCGAGAGAGGGGGGGGAAGCCGCGTCAGCGGGGCGGGGGTGAACAAGTCATCTCCGGCGCGCGTGCCACTGTCCAGGGCAGCCGTGGAACCGGCTTCGCCAGGCCACAGGCTGCGTCCCCCTCCCGCCGCTGGCGAGAGAGGGGGACGCCGCGTCAGCGGCGCAGGGGGAGTGACTTCAACTCAGCAGCGCAGCGCGCTTCCAGGCCGCCTGCGCAGCGGTCGCGTCACCGCGCTCTTCGGCCAGCCGGGCCAGCGCGCACCAGGTGCGGCGCAGCAGGGCCGGGTCCTGCAGGCTGTGGCTGGCCTGACCCAGCAGCTGGGCGGCTTTGCCCCAGAGCTGGCGCTGCATGAAGGCCTGGCCGGCCAGGTACTGCAGGTAGGGGTTGCCGGGCATCTGGCGCTGGGCCTGCTCCAGCCGGGCGAGCCAGGCCGCGTCCAACGAGGACAGCCCCGGTTCGAGCACCACGACCAGCTGGCGCTGCTGGTTCGCGTCGAGTTCGGCCAGCCGCGGCCACAGCGGCTCCAGCCAGCCGCGCACGCGTTCGGCCGTGGCCGGCCCGTTCATCCCGCCGTCGGACAGCGCCAGCTGGTTGGCACGCTGGCTGGCCGCCAGGGCCAGCTCGGGCATGTCGCGTTCCTTGGCATCGAGCTTGGCCCAAACGGCCTGCAATTGCGACAGGTCGTGCGCTTCGCGCAAGGCGTCCAGCGCCAGGCTGCGCAAAATGCTGCGCGAGGCCTGCGGCGAAAACGCACGGTGCTTGGCCAGCAGGCGGGCCGTCTCCAGCGCTTCGGCGGTGGCACCGCCCAGCTGGGCGGTGCGCAGCTTCAGCCGCAGTGCCTGGATACGGCGCGCCGTGCCCTGGGGCAAGTCGGCCAGGCGGCTGCGGGCGAGATCGGCATCGCGCTCCTCCACCGCCCAGTGCACCGAGCGCAGCAGGGCACCTTCGTGCGCCACCGGGGCGGCCTTGGCCAGCTGCGGGTGCAGGGCGGCCTGCAGGTGCTGGTCACGCGCCCCGCGGTTCTGCAGCGACTGCGCGCTCTCGGCCACCAGCAGGTGGGCCAGCAGCTGCAGCTGGGGCCGTTGCGACCACTGCGCCGCGGGCATGGCGTTCAGGCGTTCGAGCGCGACCAGGCCCGCCGACTGGGCGCGCACGAAGCGACCGGCGAGCTGGTGCGACAAGGCGTCGAGCACCGCGCCCACCGCCGCACGCTCGACCTGTTGGTTGCGCCAGCGCTGGGCCTGCACCGGCAGGTCGCGCAGCAACGCGATGGCACGCAAGGCCAGGTAGACCAGCACGAACAGACCGATGAGCGCGAACACCACGAAGTTGAACGCGACGTCGTAGCGGTACGGCGGCCAGAACAGGGTGACGGTGGCCTGGTTGTGGCCCATGAGCAGTGCCAGGGCCACCGCCACGGCCGCGATACCGAGCAGCCAGAACACGCTGCGCATCGCCCCACCCTGCGAGCCCCTGGGGTGCGAACGGCCGACCATCAGCGGCCTCCGGCGGCCGCCGCCAGGGCGGCCAGGCTCTCGTCGGGCCGGGGCGGTTCGACCGGCACCAGCTCGGCGCGCAGCTGGGTCAGCGCGGCCTGGGCGCCCCGCACGCTGGGCGCCGTGCTGTCGAAGTAACGGGTCAGCAGCGCCTCGACCGCACGCACATCGGCCTGGGCCGACGCGGTCTGCCGCGCGAGCAGGCCCAGGCGGGCGTTGAGCAGCTGCAGCTTGAGGTTTTCGCGCAGGAAGAAGGCCTGTTCGGGCGCCAGCAGGGCGGCGTCTGGGTGGTCGATGCGGCTGACGCGCACCAGTTCACGCCCGCTGCGGGTGACGTCGCCCCAGATGCGCTCCCACCAGGTCGGCCAGGCCGAGCCGCTGGCCGCAGGCATCGCGGTGGGTGCGGCCGTGGCGGTGCCCCCACGGGTGGTCCTGGCGGGCTGGGGCACCGGTTTGGCGGGGGGCGCCGAGCGCGGCCCCACGTCGTTGAGCAAGGGCCACTGTTCGACCTGTCGCGCCAACTCGTCCAGCCGCTGCACCAGCGCAGGCACGTCGGTGAGCACCGCGCCCTGGATGCGCTGGATGTCGCGCGCCAGCGCACGCTGCACCGGGTTCAGGCGCGGCTGCGCGGCGCGAGCGATGCGCTGGTCCGCCGCCTGCAGGGCCGACAGCAGCGGCTGGGCGCTGCCGGTCAGCTGCGCTTGTTGCTGCGCCAGCCGCAAGGCGGATTCGATGTCCTGCACCAGGGTGTCGTCGCGCGAACGCGAGAGCGTGAGCATGAGTTCTTCGAGCTGGCTGCGCTGCAGCGTCACTTCGGACAGCTTGACCTCGGCCACCGCCAGCCGGGCCTGCAGTTCCTGGGTTTGCGCCTCGGTCTGCGCAGCCAGGTTGCGGGCCTGCTCGGCCTGGGTGGCGCTGTCCTGGCTGCGGCGTGCCAGCTCTTGCTGGGTGAAGCTGAGTTTCTGCCACAACAGGCCAACCAGCAGCAGGGCGAGCAAAGCTGTGCCCAGCGCCAGCCACACCGGCCAGGCCAAGGCGCTGCGCAGCGCGGTGGGAGGTGCCAGCGGGGCGACTGCCGGCATGGGCACCGCTTCAGGAGGGGATAGGGAGGTGTTGTCGCTCATGGTCGAATCCACTGGGATTCTAGGGTGCGCAACACGTCGGGCAAGGCCGGACGGGTCTGCACGACGCGGCCAAAACCGGCCTGCAGCGCGCGCTGGGCGATGCGGGGGTGGGTGACCAGGGCCTGGGCAGACGCCCAATCGGCCCGGGGCAGCGCTGTCAGCAGGTGGTCCAGCGCTTCGGAACTGCTGAGCAGCCAGACGCTGCCGGCCACGCAGGCCTGCCGCAACGCAGCCGCGAAGACATCGGTGGCCTCGGGTACGTGGCGTTCATAGGCCACCACGGTCTGCACCTCGGCACCGGCCCGCTCGCACTGGCGGATCAGCCAGTCGCGGCCGTTGCCACCGACCGGTGCCGTGGCGGCGTCGTCGCCCGGGGCCACCGACTGGCCGCGCACGATGAGCACTCGGCTGCCAGCCCGCAGCTGGGGCGAGACCACCGGCCACAGCGATTCGGAATCGAACTGGGCGGCGTCGGGCGCCGGCGCGTCGATGCGATCGGCCCCCAGCCCCACGCGCGCCAGGGCCTGCACCAGGCGGCGCGCCGTGCCGGGACCGGGCGCCCAGCAGCGGGTGCGCGTCTGGGCATCGGCCTGCGGCAGGTCGGCCGCGAAGAAATGCTGCACGGCCGCACCGCTGACGAACATCAGCGCGTCGAACTGCGCCCATTGCGCCCGCATCTGGTGCAGGCGGTGCAAGGCATCCGCCGCGCGGGGTTCGGTGATCTGGATCAGCGGCGAGGCCTGGGCCGGCCAGCCCTGCTCACGCAGTTGCGCCACCCAGGTGGCGGCTTCATCGGCGGGGCGGGTGACCAGCAGGCGCCGCAGCACCCGGTCCGCGCCACGGTGGGGCTCGGCGGGCGATGACAAGGGCTCAGGCCCCCGCGGCGGGCGGCTGGGCGCCGGCGGCGCGCAACGCGTTGGCCACGCGCTGGCCCAGCGCTTCGGCCTCGGCCAGGGTGCGCACCACGGCCTGCTCGCCCACGCGCACCAGCGCCAGGCGGCCTTCCGGATCGCCCCAGGCGGCTTGCAGGTGCAAAGTGTCGGCGGCGCCGTCCACCCACTGCGCATAGGCCGCCAGCGGCATGGAACAGCTGCCACCCATGGCGCGCGAGACGGTGCGCTCGGCCGCCACACGCAGCCAGCTGGGCAGGTGCGCCAAGGGTCTGAGCGCTTCGATCAGGTCGGTGCGGTCGGCCCGCACCTCGATGCCCAGCGCCCCCTGCCCGGCGGCCGGCAGCGACTGGCCGTGTTCAAAAATGGCGCGGATGCGCGAGGACAAACCGAGGCGCTTGAGGCCCGCGGCCGCCAGCACGATGGCGTGGTATTGGCCTTCGTCCAGCTTGCGCAGGCGGGTGTCCAGGTTGCCGCGCAGCGGTTCGATGCGCACATCCTGGCGGCCCAGCGCGTTCAGCGCGTCGCGCAGCAGCACCAGGCGGCGCAGGCTGGAGGTGCCCACGACAGCGTCCGGCGGCAGATCGGCCAGGCCCGCGCAGTGCGGCGACACCCAGGCGTCGCGCGGGTCTTCGCGCTCCATCACGCAGGCCAGTGCAAAGCCGGGCGGCAGGTCCATGGGCACATCTTTGAGCGAGTGCACCGCGATGTCGGCGCGCCCTTCTTCGAGCGCCACTTCCAGCTCCTTGACGAACAGGCCCTTGCCGCCGACCTTGGACAGACTGCGGTCCAGGATCTGGTCGCCCAGGGTGGTCATGCCCAGCAGCGTCACCCGGTGGCCCAGGTCTTGCAAGAGGGCCTTGACGTGTTCGGCCTGCCACAGGGCCAGGCGGCTTTCGCGCGTGGCGATGGTGATGGACAGGGCCGGGGAGGTTTGAAAAGTGGACACGGTGAGGATCAAAAAAGATCAAGGCCCGCGCGGCTTGCGGGCCGGTTTGGTACCCGTTTGGTAACGGGACAAGCAACTTTGGATGCTAGCATGACCATTGCCCAAAAAATCAGCAACCCACCCTTGTCCGACATGAGCCGAACGACCGCCCGCCCTGCCGCAACACCCGCCACCCGACGCAAGGCCACGGCCGACAAGGACCAGCCGCTGATCGAAGACATCCGCCTGCTCGGCCGCGTGCTGGGCGACGTGATCCGCGAGCAGGAAGGGGCGGCCATGTTCGAGCTGATCGAACAGATCCGCCAGCTGTCGGTGGCGTTCCGCCGCCACGCCGACCAGGACGCCGACAAGGCGCTCAAGAAGCTGCTCAAGGGCCTCTCAGGCCAGCAGACGGTGAGCGTGATCCGCGCCTTCACCTACTTCAGCCACCTGGCCAACCTGGCCGAAGACCGCCACCACATCCGCCGCCGCGCGGTGCACGAGCGCGCCGGCGACCTGCAGGAGGGCAGCCTGGCGCTGACGCTGCAGCGCCTGCACAAGGCCGGTATAGCGCCCGCCACCATCGCACAGACCCTGGCGCAGGCCCACATCTCGCCCGTGCTCACCGCCCACCCCACCGAGGTGCAGCGCAAAAGCATCCTGGACGCGGAGCGCGCCATCGCCCACCTGCTGGCCGAACGCGAACAGCTGCTGCCGCGCGACGTGGCCGACTTCGAAGCGCAGCTGCGCGCCCGCGTGACCCAGCTCTGGCAGACGCGCCTGCTGCGCTTCACCAAGCTGACGGTGGCCGACGAGATCGAGAACGCGCTGAGCTACTACCAGACCACCTTCCTCACGCAGATCCCGCGCATCTACCGCGACCTGGAAGACGGCCTGGACGCCCAGGACGTGTCGCCGTTCCTGCGCATGGGCCAGTGGATCGGCGGTGACCGCGACGGCAACCCCAATGTGACCGCGCAGACGCTCGAACTGGCCCTGCACAGCCAGGCCGACATGGTGATCCGCCACCACCTCACGCAGCTGCACCACCTGGGCGCCGAGCTGTCGGTCTCGGCCATGCTGGCGAGCGTGAGCCCCGAGATGAAGGCCCTGGCCGAACGCTCGCCCGACCAGAACGCCCACCGCCAGGACGAACCCTACCGCCGCGCCCTGACCGGCATGTACGCCCGTCTGGCCGCCACGCTCAAGGTGCTGACCGGTGGCGAGGCCGCACGCCATGCCGTCGCGCCGCAGGACCCGTACGCCAGCGCCGACGAGCTGCTGGCCGACCTGCGCACCATCGCCGCCTCGCTGGTGGCGCACCACGGGGCGGCGCTGACCCGCTCGCGCCTGCGCCCGCTGATCCGCGCGGTGCAGGTGTT
>NZ_JBPCSJ010000374.1:0-10830 GCF_051007235.1 Hydrogenophaga sp.
GGTGTGGCCGATGACCTGCACCTTCTTGCCCCCCAGCGCCTTGAGCACCGGCACCAGTTCGTCCAGCACCTGGCGCCCCACCGGCGTGAGCACCGCGCTGCTGGATTCGAATTCCACGATCTTGCCGTCGAGCACGCTGTCGATGCGGGCCTGCGGGGCCTCGCCAACCGAGAGGCGGTTGTTGACGGTGTAGGTCGGGTTGAGGCTGGCGCTGAGGTGGGCGGCGATCTTCTCCCGGGTGGCGGTGCTGTCGGCCTCGCCCACCAGTTCCACCGCGTTGCCACTGATCTTGAGGTGCCCGCGTTGCACGCTCTTGAGGTCGACCGTGACCAGTTTCTTCACGTTCTCGGCCCAGTTGGGCGGCGCCGTGGTGGCCGCCACGCCCAGCTGGTCCACCACCCGCTCGCGCCCGTACACCTCGCGCACCTTGGCCAGGATGGCCTGGCGCGTGGCTTCGTCAGGCACCACGCCCGACACCACCACCGGCCCACGGTTGGCGGGTGTGGCAGACGCATCGCTCGCCGGGACCGGCGGTGCCGCCGGCACCTGCGCCAGGGCCGCGCCAGAGAGGGCCACACACAGGGCAGCGGCACAGCCCGCGCGCAGCAGACGGTTTGGAATGGACTTCATGCGCTCAGCTCCCGAGAAAGGCTTCTTGAAAAGAGATCAGCACCTGCGCCAGCGACATCTGGGGCATGAGCAGGTAGCTGGAGAGTTTTTTGAGGGCGTAGTCGTTGGCCACATACGGCTCGACCCAGGGCGATGCGTTCAGCGAGATGAAGACGCTGTCGGTCACGCGCGGATCGAACAGGCCCTGCAGCACGTTGGCGGCACCGGCCGAGAAACCGATCATCAGGCTGGGCCGGTGGTTCAACCCGCGCGGCAGGAACAGCGTGAGGTCGTACGGGCTGCGGGCGAGAAAACGCGAGACCACATCCATCCAGAACGTGGCCACCGCACAGCGGGCGAAGTCTTCGCGCGGCAGCGGCAGGCACAGGCCTTTTTCGATCGGCTGCCCCACGCTGTTCATGACCGGCTGCAGCAGCAGCCCCAGCGCCAGCAGGATCTGCCGCACGTCGGTCGGGGCGCCGCTGCCACCCAGGTCTTGCACCAGGGCCTCCAGCGTGGTCGTCTCCAGAAAGCGCTGGTACCGCTGGCGCACCTCGGGTGCCAACAAAGGCGCGGGCACCTGCGCCTGCCCCAGATCGCCCAGCACGGCGGGCACATCGTTCTCACTGGCCTGTCGCGCCTTCAGAGCCGCGCCGGACAGGTGCTCCCAGGCGGGTTGCAGCATCAGCGGCCCCAGGGCCAGCAGGTCGCCGCCGTTGCCCGACTCGATGGCGCAGGCCGTGAGGAACGGGAAACGGCGGCCCGACAGGTCGGCGCTGGGCACGATGTGGCCCGCCACCGCGGTGTGGCGGTGCGGGCTGACCATGGCGAAGTGCGCCGCGTCGGCCTGGTCGTAGATCGCCTTCCAGTGCGCGTCTTCTGCCATCAGTTCGATGCCCGAACTCAGCCAGCGGTCCAGCGACTGGATCAGCGCCGGGTGCGAGGCACTGCGCACGAAGTCGCCCCGGCCGGGCAACTTGCCGAAAAACAGCATGGGCAAGGTGTGGCTCATGTCACTGCCCCGCTGCGGTGGTGGAGGTGGTCGTGGGAACAGCCGGGCCGACCCCACCGGCGACCGCCGCGGTCACCCCGGGCACGGCCGGACCGCCGGCGATCTGGGCCGGCAGGCTCAGGCCCAGCAGACCGCTGGAACCGCGCGCCTGGCCCTCGCCCGAGGACTGCGCCGTTGCACCCGGCTGGGAAATGATGCGCAGCTGCACCGTGACCGAGAACCCATCCTTGCTCCAGGTCAGTTCGTTGGTGCCGTCGGCGGCCTTGCTCTTCTTGGCCGCGGCGAACAGGCGCTCCAGGCCAAATCGGCCCGGCTCGTTGAAGATCTCGATGGTGCGGCCGTCGTTGGTGGTGGCGCTGACCCGTGCGCCCGGCGTGCCCGCGGGGTTGGGCCAGAAGAAGTTGGTCCAGGCCGCGGCCATGTTGCGGTAGCGCAGCGTCTGGCCGTCGATTTCCAGCGAGTACTCCAGCAAGCCCGGTGCACCGGCCGGCAGCACCTGGAACACGGTCTGCGAGGCGCTCGCACCGCCCGCCGCACCGGCCGATGCCGCCTGAGCGCCGCCCGAAGCCCCCTCCAGCGGCGCCACCCAGACCGGGAAACCGCGCACGAAGTCGTCGCCCAGGCGGATGCCCACATCCGCCCAGGTACGCGCCACGATGGTGTCGCCCCGGCGCACCACCAGCGCGCCCAGCCCCTCGTTGGCGAACTTGGCGATGGCCCCTTCTGCACCGAAGATCTTGGCGATCTCCGACGGCGCGGATTCGATTTTGGACGTCTTGTCGAACGGGTACTTGTTCGACAGGTTGCGCACAAACGGCTCGTGCACCTGCGCCACCCAGATGCGGTTGAGCTCGGTTTCCACCGGGCGTGTCATGACGCCAAAAGCCTGCACCAGCGGGCGCACCAGCAGCGGCCGCAGCGAGGCGCGCGCCTTGTCGGACATGCCCACCAGCATCTGTTCGTCCACGTACTTGAGCACCGTGGCCAGCTCCGAATTGCCCTCGTTCAGGGTGTCGGCCATGAGCGCCTTGACGGCCGGCCCCGGGTCGCCCTGGTTCTTGATCTGGTTGAACTTGGAACGCACCTTGCCCAGTGCGTCCAGGTAGCCTTTCATCAAGGTGGGGTTGTTGTCGCGGGCCATCATCACCCGCTGCAGAGCGGCAAACTCCTTGCCGATCGGCCCCATGGGAATCGCCGCCTCGCCCGCCGTGAGGTTGACGTTCACCTCCACGCGCGACGGTGCCTGGCGCAGGATGGTCTGCTTGAACCAGGTCATGAACCCCGCCTGGGTGCGGCCCAGCCGCTCGTTCAGGATGGACGGGTTGTCCCACGAGGTCTGGTCGTACAGCGCCTCCATCAGCTGCTTGACCGGCGAACGGTTCGCATCGCCGAGCTGGTCCATGTGCTTGACCGCGTCGTCGAAGCTCTGGAACTCCACCACGTTGATGCCCTGCAGGAAACGCTGCCACTCGGCCACGTACTCCTGCTTGTACATCTCGGTCAGGGTCTTGCGGATCTGGTCCGGGCTGCCTTCGAGCGAGAGGTCGTCGCGCGACGAGGTCTTGAGCACCCAGTCCACGCTCTGCAGCTCTTCGTTGGCCGCCTTCTTGAAGGCCTCTTCGATGTAATCGTTCCAGGCCTCCCTCGTGAAGGTGCCGGGGATGGCGTAGCTGCCGGTCACCGACTGGAGTTCGCGGTCGCCCACCAGGCGCCCCACGGTCACGGGCGGGAAGCGCGTGGCCGCGCGCGCCTTGATGCCGCTGTACACCCGCTCGCGCGCCGGCATGCCGCGCACCACGCGGCGCAGGTTCTCACGCGTCTGGTCCACCAGACCAAAGTTGTTCTGCACCACCGGGAAGTCGGGCGACTGCAGGTTCTCCAGCGAGAACGAGATCATCTGCTCGGCGCTCTGAATCAGACGGTCGGTGGGCATGGAGCCGCGGTTCTGCTCCAGCCAGCTGCGCCAGAAGCGCGAGATCTGGTCCGCCAGATGGCCCGACTCCATGTACTGCTTGTCACCCAGCATCAGGTAGGTCTTGAGCGCGTTGTAGGCGTCCTCCACGTTGGTGGACGAGGCCTGCACAAAACCGTCGCCAGCCGGCGCCGCCGTGGCGGTCTGTCCGGCGCCCGCGCTGGCCGTCACCGACACCACGGCAGACTCCGGCGGCTTGGTCATGGGCTGCAGCTTGCCGGCGTTCTGGTTCACCTCGGCCAGGTACTTTTCCAGGTTCGCCGTCACCGGGTCCAGCATCAGCTGCTTGACGCCCTGGAAGTACTCCGCGCGCAGCTTCTGCTCGATCGCGTCGCCCTGGTACAGGCCCAGGCTGACCGACCAGGGCCGGTCCTCGCGCCACTTCTCCAGCTGGCGGATGCGGTCCTGCAACACATCCATCGCCTCCAGGCGCGAGACCAGATCCACCCGGTCGGCCTGCAGTTTGAGCGCCTTGTCCAGATCGGCGGTCGCCCCCTCCACCAGCTGGCGGTTGCCCACGTAGGCCGCCCCCCAGCCGGCCAGGGCCACGGCCAGGGTCAGCACGGCCAGGCCGAAGGTCAGCGCCCGCAGGCGCAGCTTGGTCTTGCTGGTGTACTGGCGCACCAGGTTCTTGTCGGCAAAGATGACCTTGGAAAACAGCTCCTTGAGGAAGAACGGCTCGCCGATGTGCGCCACCTCCGCGGCGGCGGCACCGGGCGGCGTCAGCTCGAACTGCTCGGTCATCGACTGGTTGACGCGGCTGAACGCCTCGCCCTCCTGCACCGCGCTGGTGAAGTAGAAGCCACGGAACACCGGCTGGAACTGGTAGGGGTTTTCCTCGAACAGCGTGGCCAGGAACGATCGCAGCGTCGGCTTGATGGTGGCGAATTCGAGCGGGAACGACAGGATGCCCGGCGCCAGACCCTGGCCGCGGTTGAGCGACATGGTCGAGAGCATCTGCTCGGTCAGGCCTTCGCGCAGTTCGTCAAAGTGCTGGTCGAACTGCTCCACCACGTCGGCCTTTTGCTCCGGGTCGTAGGGCAGCGTCGCGCCCCAGACCTTGCTGCGCTCGCGCTCGTCGTAGGCGTCAAAAAAGGCCTGGAAGCCGGGAATCAGGTCGGCCTTGGTGAACAGCACATAAACCGGCGCGAAGATCTCCAGCGTCTCGGTCAGCTCCTGCACGCGCTGGCGCAGGTTCTTGGCCAGCTGGATGGCCGCGTCCGGCCGCGAGCCCGAGAGCTCGGCCACACTGACCGCGATGATCACGCCGTTGATGGGCGCCTTGCTGCGGTGCTTCTTGAGCAGGGACAGGAAGGCCATCCACTCGCTGCGGTCCTCCTCGTGCACCGAATAGCGGCCCGCCGTGTCCAGCAGGATGCCTTCGGTGGTGAAGAACCAGTCGCAATTGCGGGTGCCACCGATGCCCTGGATGATGTTGCCCGCGTTGTCCGCGAACGGGAACTTCAGCCCCGACTTGACGACTGCCGTGCTCTTGCCCGCGGCCGGGTTGCCGATCACCATGTACCAGGGCAGCTCGTACAACGCCGAGCGGCCGGTGGTCTGACCCAGTTTGGACGTCTTGATGGTCTTGACCGCCTCGCCCATGCGCGAGCGGATGGCGTCGAACTCCGCCTGGTGTTTGCCCGGCGTGAACTTGCGCGCGTCTTCCACGTCGTCGTCGATGGCTTTTTCCAGCGCCTGGCTGGCGCGCCACGCGCGCCAGCGACTGAAAGCCCAGACCAGCCCCCAGACCAGCAGGATCACCGCCAGCGCGATGCCGGCGTAGACCAACCCGACCTCGATGGCGCTGGCCCCCAGGAACAGGAACGCCACCAGCGCCACGATCCCGATCACGCTCAGGGTGCGCATGTCAAACACGATGGACCAGAAACGATTCATTGCTTGCTTTCAAAAATGCCAGGACCCCGCGCCGACGGCGTGGGGTCTTTGTGTGTGTGTGTTGGCCCTGGCCACCGGGTCAGGCAGCTGCGGCATCGCTCGCGCTCGGGGGTTGCAGCACCAGCGCCATGCGCAGGTGCGGGTCGGCCATGCCGAGTGCCAGCGTGGGTTTGTTGACGGCCTTGACCGCCTCGGCCGTGGCCGCCAGCACCACCAAGGCACTGGCCGCGCCGGTGTGGCCGGTGACCTTGCCCAGCAGGCGCATGTCTTCCACCGGGTCCAGGTGGTGCAGCGCTTCCACGGCCATGCCGTACAGCTCGGCGCTGCGCTGCGAATGCAGATCGGCGTCGCACACCAGCATGCCCAGGTCCGCCGCGGCGACCTGGGCCGCAGACAGCGCCTGTTCCAGCGCCTGCGCCAGTTCGCGGTGCCCCACCCGGCCCGGTGATTCGATGGGCTTGTCGCGTCGCAGCAGCGCGGGCCGGTGCAGCCGCACGGTCTGCAGGTCCAGATCGGCCGGTGGCACCCAGTCGGCCGGCGCCAGCAGCAACGCCGCCGCCGCTTCGCCCGGGATGCAGCCCCCCGGGCGCGTGGTCGCGTCGTACAGGCGCTGGGTGGTGGTCAGCGTGTCCACGCGTTCGGGCGTCAGGTCGCTGTCGCAGGCGGCCACCAGCAGCCAGGGAGCGCGGCCGGCGCCGTGGCTCATCTGGTCGGCCCGCCACCACAGCTCTTCACCGCTGCCGGCCAGGCTGGTCACGGTGACCGCATAGCCGTCCGCCAGACCGCCCGGCGCGTCCGGCTCGCCCTGCAGGCAGCGTTCGGCCCAGGCGCGGCCCAGCGCCTGATCGGCCGCCGACCAGTGCGCGGGCCAGCCCAGCAGCACCCGCAGGCCGGGCAACGGCGGTCGCTGGGCAGGGGGCAGACGGTCGATCGACGCGCCGCCGTCCTCCAGCGCGTTGCGCTGAGCCAGGTGCAAGGCTTGCAGCCAGTCGCGCTGCGCCTCCAGCAGCGGCTTGAGCGCGGCCAGCGCGCGCAGCACCTGTTCGCCCGGTTCGTTCGCCGGTCCGTCGGCCAACCGTTTGTGCACCGCCGGCCACAGGGCGTCGAGTTCGGCGCGCACCGTGTCCAGGTCCAGCGCCTGGTCGGTCATGCGGGCGCACAGCACCGGCAGGCCCTCGTCGTTGGTGAGTTCCGGGTCGGGGCGGGGCAAGGGCTTGCCGGCCGCGGCGGCCTCCAGCACATCGCCCGCCTGTTCGCCCGCCACCGTGTGGGCCTGGGCCAGCACCAGTTGCACCGTCGCATGGCGCGCTTGCGCCTCGGCGCCACCGGCCCCCTCGCCCCCACCCGCGGGGGACACCGACGCGCCCCCCCCAGCGGCGGCGCTGGCAGCTGCCCGCGCCGCAGCACCGCGCTGCCAGGCCCAGCGCAGGCCCAGCAAGGCCAGCGCGACGGCCAGCGGCAGCACCCCCAGGTACAGCACCAGGTCCGACACATCGGCGCTGTGACCCGTGCGCTGCCACCACCACAAAACGCCCACCCAGGTCAGGCAGCACACCGCCACCAGAAAGGCCAGGGCCCGAAAAAACGTGCTCAATTGAAAAGACTTCCTGTACCGACGCACCGGCGCGTTGCCGGGCGGTCATGTCACATGGGAGCCAGCGGTCCGCGCCAGCCCGACGAAGCAGTCAGTCGACCGCGTTGGCCTGCGAAGACAGGAGCGTGGCGCCGCAGGCGGTCTTGTCGCCATGCCGCGCGGCGGGCTGCCCGTCGATGATGCAGGTCGGATCGCCCGAGACGATCACGGTCGTGCCCCCGTGCCCGCGCTTGGGGCAGGTGACCTGATCGCCCACGCGGGCGATCGGCTTGCCATCGACCGTGCTCACCGGCGAGCCTTGCACCACCACGCCGCCGTGGCTGGTCTGGTCCCCGATGAGGATGAATGGTTTTCCCATGTTCTGACTCCCTTGAATACCGATACCTCTGCCGGCGTGGCGCCCGGGAGGGCGCACTGCCGCTGTCCATCAATACGCGTAGCCGACCGCTGGCGGCGCCTCTTGTGCAGCGCGCCGCAGCACACCCGGGCGCCGCAGCTCGACGTGCCCCAGGTCCTTCAGATTTTTCCAGCCGCCCCCCCAGGTGAGGCCCAGCGACGCGGCCACTTCGCCGTACAGCTCGTAGCCCCGCATCGCCCAGGGGTCGCGCTCCGAAATCACCACCTGCCCCATGCGCATGAAGGCGCTGTCGGCCGCCAGACCAAACTGGTGGTAACTGCGAAACGCGCCTGCCTGGGTCACGTGCCCGCCCATGGCGGCCAGCTGTTCCTGGCGCTGCGGGCTGCGGTAGCCCTCCAGCAACACCATCTCGTAACCGTGCTGCTCGCGCATGACGCGGAACACCATGAGCAGGCGCTGGGCGAACTCCGCGTCCAGCAAGGCCCAGTCGCGGCTGGCAAAGCGCACCATGGGACGCGCCAGCTCCACCTCGCGGGTGGTGAACACTTCGGGCGGCAAGGGGGCCGGGGGCGTCAGGCGCTCGCCGGCCAGCAGGGCGGCGATGCGCTCGTCCCGGATGCGCACATCGGTGTGGTCGAAGGTCTCGATCTGGTACCAGTGGCGCCAACCCATGGCAAGCAGGGGCAAGACCACCAGCACCGCCAGCGCCGCGAGCACAACCCACACATGGCGCGCCAGCCAGGCCACCACGGACAGCCCCAACCGCTGGCCACCACCGCCGGCTTGGGTCAGGCCCTGCTGGCTGGCCTGCTGCGCCCGCCGGAACCATTGCGACAGACGGTCCGCCCCGCGTCGCCAACCGTTCAGGGCGACCGCACGGGTCCCGGGCAGGAACACCAGTGCCAGGCCTGTCGAGACCAGCACAAAGTACCCCCCAAGAACCCAGATCATTTCCACAAGCAGTATTTTGAACTATCCCGACACCGCTTTTTGACGCTTCAATAGGTCTTCTTGAGTATGCCAAAATCCTCAGGTCAGCCGTCGGCCCGGGCACAGCGCCGGGCACACAACAAGTAAGGGGGGATTGCCCATGGGCACATCCGAAAACAAGATCAGCCGAGCACCTGAGGCACTGTCACGCCCCAGTCTGTTGAGCACGGGTGCGCCCGGCGCGGATCACAACATCCTGGACGCCATGCCCGGCCGCAGCGCGCGCGCCGAGGCCACCCCCCGTCCGCAGCGCCAATGGTGGTGGTGGCTGCTGCCCTTGCTGGCCGCGACGGCCTGGGGCATCTCGACCCAGCTGACCCGCCCCCCTGCCGTGCGCCCGGCCCCCACCGCATCGGCGGTGCCACTGGCCAGTCCGGCGGCGGCCAGCGCCATGCCGCAGGCGGCGTCTGTTGCGACGGCACCTGCAAGCCCCAGCGCGCCCCCAGCCGACCCGACGGCCACTGCCCCCGCGCCCAGCGCGTCGACCGATCCTTTCCAATCCCTGGCTGCGGCTACTGCGCAGAAGCCGGCCACGCCAGCCCACAGCCCCCAGACCCATCCCGTGACCGGGCTGCAAACCCGCGTGGACGCCCCCCCTGCCCTGCCAGCGCAGCCAACGCCCCGGGCGCAGCCCACATCCAAAAGCACGGTGGCAGAGAAAAAATCCGCCGACCCCAAAACCAGGGCGGAGACCTCGCCGGCCGCGCCGTCGCCCAACAAGGCCACCACCACAGCCGCACGCAAGGCATCTGCCCCGTCCAAGGCTGAAGCCCAGGCCAGCGCGACCACGCCCAAACAGGCCAAGCCCACCGCCAACGCCCATGCCGGCAGCCGAGATCCCGATGTGGAGCTGCTCAACGCCATCATGAAACACCTGGGCAACGGCCAAGCGGCCGCCTCGGCGACCGGGCCGACCCGCTCGCCCCAAACGATCGCCGAGCTGGTCAAGTCCTGCCGCACCAAAGACGCCATCGAAGCGCTGATGTGCCAGCGCCGCATCTGCGAAGGCTCGTGGGGCAAAGCCCAGGCCTGCCCGATGGAGCAGGCCCCTAAAGCGGCCAGGGCCGCGCCGCCCGCCTGAGCCCCCCCAAACGCCCCACCCGCGCGCCGCCCCATGCCAGTGACCGAATCCATCCAACACGCGCTGCAGGACGCCTTCAGCGCCTTGTTCAGCAGCGAAACACGCCTGTACCGCCTGCAATCCGACGGCGAGGCCAGCGGCCTGCTGGTCGAGAGCTGGAGCCAGCGAGAAGCCCTGAGCCAGCCCTGGGAACTGCAGATCTCGGCCCTGTCGACCTCGGCCGGCCTGGACCTTCACGCGCTGCTGGGTCAACGCGTCGATCTGCTCACCACATTGGCCGACGGTCGCAGCGAACACCCGCGCAGCGGCATCGTCACCGCGGCCAGCGCGCTGGCCGCGGACGGCGGGTTTGCCCGCTACCGGCTCACCGTGCGGCCCTGGCTGGCCCTGCTGGCGCACGGCGCGCGCAGCGCGGTCTGGCAGGAGAAGTCGGTGGTCGAGATCGTCGACAGCGTCTTCGGCGCCTACAGCGCCCACGCCGCCTGGGTCTGGAGCCCCTGCGCCAGCCAGCACCTGGCGCAAAGCCACCAGGGCGGCCTGCGCAGCACCACCGTGCAGTACCGCGAGAGCGATCTGGCCTTTGTCTCGCGCATCCTGGCGCGCGAAGGTCTGATCTACCGCTTCGAGGTCGACAACGCCACTCCGCTGGGTCACAAGCTGGTGATCCTGACCGACACCACCCAGGCGGCGAGCACGCCCGAAGACGCCACATCCTCAGCGGCCAGCGGCATCCGCTTTCACCGCGCTTCGTCGCAGGAGCAGCAGGACGCCATTCAGGTGCTCGGCGGCCTGCGCCAGCTGCAGGCGGCTGTCTCCAGCACCGTGGTGTGGGACTACAAGCGCAAGCAAGGCGTGGCCGCCAGCGTGCCCACCGCCGCGGCCTTTGCCGGGCCCAACGCGCCGCGCCTGGTCCAGTTCGAGCCCGAGGCCGATTACCGCTTTGCCGACGAAGCCGACGCCCAGCGCGCCATGACCCTGGCCCAGCAGGCGCTGGAGGCACGACACAAGACCTGGCTGGGCCGCTCCACCGTGCGCACCTTTGGCGCCGGCACCCGGTTCCAGCTCACGCAAAGCACGCTGGACGTGCTGGCCGCTCTATCCGTCGGCGGGTCCGGCGGTGGCTCGGGTTCGGACCAGACGCGTTTTCTGCTGACGGCGGTGGTGCACGCGGGCATCAACAACCTGCCCAAGGATCTCTCAGCCCGCATCGCGCAGGCCCTGGACTCGGCAGATCCAACCGACGAACAGCAGGCCCCGTTGGCCGACTGGGTCGCCCCCGAAGTGGCCGAGCAGGCCCGCAAGAGCGGCTACGGCA
>NZ_JBPCSJ010000375.1:0-5616 GCF_051007235.1 Hydrogenophaga sp.
GTGCTGCCCAAGGAATGGCTGCAGAACACCCGCTACCTGGTCAACCCGACCGGCCGCTTCGTCATCGGCGGACCGCAAGGCGACTGTGGCCTGACGGGCCGCAAGATCATCGTCGACACCTACGGCGGCGCCTGCCCGCACGGCGGAGGCGCGTTCTCGGGCAAGGACCCGTCGAAGGTGGACCGTTCGGCCGCCTACGCCGCCCGCTACGTGGCCAAAAACGTGGTGGCAGCCGGTCTGGCGCGCCAGTGCCAGGTGCAGGTGGCCTACGCCATCGGCGTGGCCAAGCCGATGAACATCACCGTCTACACCGAAGGCACGGGCGTGATCCCCGACGACGAGATCGCCAAGCTGGTCGAGGCCCACTTCGACCTGCGCCCCAAGGGCATCATCCAGATGCTGGACCTGCTGCGCCCGATCTACAGCAAGACCGCCGCCTATGGCCACTTCGGCCGCGAAGAGCCCGAGTTCACCTGGGAACGCACGGACAAAGCGGTTGCACTGCGCGAAGCCGCCGGCCTCAAGTAAGCGAGCGCCAACACACGCCAGCCCCTGAGCGAAAGCCAGGGGCTTTTTTGTGCCTTTTTCCCGCGATGGCGACAGGGTCTGGGACTGAATTTCGGCGCGCGGCGGCCGATAGTGTGGGGACAAGTCATTCCGCCTGCCTCGGCAGGCCAGATCTGGAGCCCTTCTCATGGACCACACCACAGCCCCGGCACAGGCCGCTCCCGACCTTGAAGCCCTGGTGGCCCAGCGCACGCACGAGCTGCAGCAAGCCCTGGACCGCGCGCAGGCGCTGTACGACCACGCGCCTTGCGGCTACCTGTCGCTCGACGCGGACCTGCGCTTCGTCAACATCAACCAGACCCTGCTGCACTGGCTGGGCTACACGCGCGAGGAAGTGGTGGCGCACCGCGACCTGTTCGACCTGGTCGACCCCGCGCTGCGCGAGGTGATCCAGCAGCGGCTGCAGTCCCTGCAGCAGGGCGGGCAGACCGATGGCATGGAAATGGAGGTGCGCCGCAAGGACGGCAGCCGCCTGCAGGTGCTGGCTTCATCGACCGCGGTGTGCGACGCCGAAGGCCGCTTCCTGCACAGCAACACCACGGTGGTGGACATCAGCGAGCGCAAGGCGGCCGAGCGGCGCCTGAGCGCGCACGAGAGCTTCCTGCAGACCATCACCGACCGCATCCCGGTGCACCTGGCCTACTACGACAAGGACCTGGTCTGCCGCTTCGTCAACCGCGCGCACGCCCACGGCAACGGCAAGCACCCGCACGAGATGATTGGCGAGCCGTTGGCTCTGGTGGTGCCGCCCGATCTGCTGCCCGACATCCTGCCGCACGTGGCCGACGCGCTCAGCGGCCAGCCGCAGACCTTCGAGATCGAGCGCCCCGGCCCCGGTGACCAGCGCAGCTACTACGAGATCCACTACATCCCCGACACCCAGGACGGCCTGGTCGAAGGCATCTTCATCGAGCTGCACGACATCACCGACCGCAAGCGCACCGAAGAGTTCGTGCTGGAAGCCAACCGCGACCTGGAAGAGCGCGTGCGCGAACGCAGCGCCGAGCTGTTCCTGAGCGAGCAGCGCTACCGCCTGATGGTGGACGCGGTGCAGGACTACTGCGTCTATTTCGTCAACGAAGACGGCGTGATCACCGAATGGACGGAGAGCGCCCAGCGCCTGCACGGCCACCGCCGCCAGCAGATCGTGGGCAAGCCGTACCGCCAGTTGCTGGCCACCAACAACGCGGGCGAAGACGAGGTCGACCCCGACCAGGTGATGCGCCTGGCCAAGGCCCACGGCCAGTGGGAAACCCGCGGCTGGCGGCTGCGCGACGACGGCTCGCGCTTCTGGGCCCACACCGTGCTGACCGCGCTGCGCAACGAGGCCGGCGAGCTGCAGGGCCTCTCCAGCATCACGCGCGACATGACCGCCGCCAAGAGCCTGGAGGACGTGATGAACGACCTCAACAAGGAACTGGAAAAGCGCGTGGCCGAGCGCACCCAGCAGCTGGTGGCGGCCAACAAGGACCTGGACGTGTTCTCGCACATGGTCTCGCACGACCTGCGCGCGCCGCTGCGCCACATCGCCAGCTTCCTGGCCTTGCTGCAGGAGCAGCTGGGCGAGCACGGCGACAAGCTGGTCCAGCAATACCTCGCCTCCATCGCCAAGGCCAGCAAGCGCATGAGCCTGATGATCGAAGGCCTGCTGGAGTACGCCCGCCTGGGCCGGGTGGCCATCGAATCGCAGCCGGTGCCGCTGACCCCGCTGGTCGACGGCGTGATCGGCCACCTCAAGCAGGAACACCCGAACCGCAACATCACCTGGACGGTGGAAGAAGACCTGCCGGTGGTGCGGGGCGACGCCATGCTGCTGGCCGAGGTGTTCACCAACCTGCTGGAAAACTCGGTCAAGTACACCCGCACGCACGAGAGCGCGCACATCGAAGTGGGCTGGCGCGTCAACCCGGTGGGCGGGCGCACCTTCTATGTCCGCGACGACGGGGTCGGCTTCGACCTGGAAAAGGCGCACAACCTGTTCGTGATGTTCCAGCGCCAGCACCATTCGATGGACTTCGAGGGCACCGGCACCGGCCTGGCGCTGTCGCAACGCATCATTGAACGGCACGGCGGCCGCATCTGGGCCGAAACCGCGCCGGGCCAGGGCTGCGTCTTCTACTTCACCCTGCCCTTTGACGGTCTGGAGCCGGAACCCGAACTCGACTTTCCCAAGTCGTCCATGGCCGAGCTGACGATCTGACACGCTGGCCCTGCCAGCCTCCCCGGGGTTCACCTGACCGGCATCACCGCCGGCAGGCGAACCTTTTTTTTGGGCGCGCCCAGTAGCTCCAATGGCACGCCGGCCTCGTTCTTCCGGCGTATGCAGCCGCCGCGGAGCTGGCCGATCAACACCCATCAGGCCGTGGTGTTCACGGACCAGGAGATGGACATGGGTTGGGTTGCCAGGTTGCGCATCGGAGCACGGCTCGCGGTGGGGTTCGGTCTGATGCTGTTGCTCATCGCAGGGCTGATCGGTTCGTCCTATTTTTCGCTGCAGCGCATCGGCGAGCAGAACCACCAGCTGATCGAACAAGAGCTGGTGAAGGTGTCGGCGGTCGCCGTGATCGACACCGCCACACGGGCCAACGGCCTGGCCACCACCGAGCTGTTGCTGGTGGCACCCGATCAGGTGCCGGCCGTGCAAGCCCGCATCAACGCCAACCGCACGCGCATCGACGAGGCCCTCCAGACGCTGGACCGGCTGGTGACGCGGCCCGAGGGGCTGGCCGCCCTGGCCCAGCTGCGCGAGGCGCGCATCGCCTACGTGGCGTCGTTCGTGCAGGTCGCCCCCCTGGTGCAGGCCGGCCAGCTGGAGCAGGCGCGCCAGCTGGTGCGCGAACAAACCCTGCCCGCACTGGCCCGGCTGCAGGCCCCCATCGACACCCTGCGCCAGTTGCAAGACCAGCTGGCCCAGGCGCACGGCACATCGGTGACCCAGGGCATCACCAGCGCCCGCAACCTGTTGCTGGTGCTGGGCGCCACCGCCCGTCTGCTGGGCTGTGTGGCTTCGGTGGTGCTGGCGCGCAGCATCGTGCACCCGCTGCGCAGCGGCGTGGCCGTGGCCCACCGCATCGCCGCCGGCGACCTGACCCAGCCCTTGAACGCCCAGGGGGCCGACGAGGTGGCCGACCTGCTGCGTGCGCTGGCCACCATGCAGGCCAGCCTGCGCGAGCTTGTCGCGCAGGTGCACCAGGGCGTGGAACAGGTGGGCTCGGCCTCGACCCAGATCGCCAGCGCCAACACCGACCTGAGCGGCCGCACCGAAGCCCAGGCCAGCGCATTGGAACAGTCCGCCGCCTCGATGGAAGAGCTCACCAGCGCCATCGCCCTCAACGCCGATGCGGCGCAGCAAGCCCGCACCCTGGCCATGAACGCGTCCACCGCGGCCGAAAACGGCGGTGACACCGTCGGGTCGGTGGTGCGCATCATGCGCGGCATCGACGCCTCGTCGCAGCGCATCGGCGAAATCATCGGCGTGATCGATGGCATCGCTTTCCAGACCAACATCCTCGCGCTCAACGCCGCGGTGGAAGCCGCCCGCGCCGGTGAGCAGGGACGCGGTTTTGCCGTCGTGGCATCGGAGGTGCGCGCCCTGGCGGGCCGCTCGGCCGACGCGGCGCGGCAGATCAAACAGCTGATCGCCGCCAGCATGGAGCAGGTGCACGCCGGCACCGATCTGGCCGACCGCGCCGGCAGCGCCATGGGCGAGGTGGTGCATGAAATCAAGCGCGTGAGCCAGCTGGTGGTGGACATCGCCAACGCCATGCAGGAACAGAGCACCGGGGTGGGCCAGGTGGGCGAAGCCATCGCCCAGCTGGACCAGACCACGCAGCAAAACGCCGCACTGGTGGAAGAAACGGCCGCGGCCTCGCAAAGCCTGGACGAACAGGCACGCCACCTGGTGGCCTCGGTCGCGCGTTTTCGCCTCACCGCCCACCCGGCCTGACCCGGCAAGCCCGGCGCCGATAAGATCGGCCGCATGACACACCAGTACTGGCTGATGAAGTCCGAGCCCGAGGAGTGCTCGATCGACGATGCGCTGGCCGCCCCCGGTGCCACCGTGCCCTGGACCGGTGTGCGCAACTACCAGGCGCGCAACTTCATGCGCGACGCGATGCGGGTGGGCGACGGTGTGCTGTTCTACCACTCCAGCTGCGCCGAGCCGGGCATCGTGGGCCTGGCGCGCGTGGCCTCGGGCACACGGCCGGACCCGACGCAGTTCGACCCCGCCTCGCCCTACTTCGACCCCAAGTCCCAACCCGAGAACCCGCGCTGGCTGCTGCTGGACGTGCAGGCGCTGGAGAAGACCCGCCCGATCGGCCTGCCCGAGCTGCGCGCCACGCCCGAACTGGCCGACATGGTGCTGCTGCAGCGCGGCAGCCGGCTGTCGATCACGCCGGTGAGCGCGGCGCACTGGGCCTTCATCACCGGGCGGCTGATGGGCGGGTGACGCGCCGCACAGGCCCAGCTTGGGCCTCGATAAGCGGGCGCAGGTCGCGCTGACGGCCCGCTGCGCTCAGCACCTCGGCCACCAGGAACATCGGCCCCACCAGCAGGCCGCGCAGGTCGTCGAAGAAGGCGGGCTTGCGGCCCTCCCACACATGGCCCACGGTCTGGAACACCCAGCCGACCACGAAACTGCCCAGGCCCCAGCTCAGCCAGCTGGACAGGGGTGCCGCCCCCAGCGGGTGCGCCAGCGCCACCAGCACGCCCAGTGCCGCGATGGTCGGCAAGGTGACCGAGGCGCGGCCCAGCCGCAGGTACCAGACCGCCGTGAGCCCCCAGACCAGCCAGTCGGCCCCGGGCAGCACCGCACCGGCGCCCCCCATGGGCACCCGCGCCAGCAGCGCCGCGATGCCGAAGGCGATGAGCGGGATGCCGACGAAGTGGGTGGCGATGTTGCGCGGGTCGCGGTGGTAACGCGCGTACTCGATCAGTTGCCGGGTGGCGGGGTCCATGGTCGTCTCCTTATATCTTTCAGATCGTTGAAACTTCAGTGGTCAAGACGCGTTGGGTTGTCTTGACGGCTGAACTGGTTGACTCACCGCC
>NZ_JBPCSJ010000376.1:0-10632 GCF_051007235.1 Hydrogenophaga sp.
CGGAGTTGATGGTCTCGACCGCCTTGGCATTGACGTCCACGCCCAGCACCTGGTGTCCCTTGGTGGCCAGCATGGAAGCAGTGGGCAGACCAATGTAGCCCAGGCCCATGACAACGATTTTCTGCAGTTCTCTTGCCATTTCATTTCCCTCGTGATTGCGTGTTCAAAACCAGTTGGACGATACGGCCGACAGCTTTCCCGTCACCGTAGGGATTGTGTGCTCGTGACATGGTGGCGTAGGCCTGTTCATCGGTGAGCAGGCGCCGCGCCTCGGCCACGATCTTCTCGCGGGACGTGCCGACCAGTTTGACGGTTCCTGCCTCCACGGCCTCGGGGCGCTCGGTGGTGTCGCGCATCACCAGCACCGGTTTGCCCAATGAGGGCGCTTCTTCCTGGATGCCGCCGGAATCGGTGACGATGATGTGCGCCCGGTCCATCAGGTAGACGAAGGGCAGATAGTCCACCGGATCGATGAGGTGGACGTTGGCCAGGCCGCGCGCGGCGAGGATGTCGTTGACCGGCTGGCGCACGTTGGGGTTGAGGTGAACCGGGTAAAGCACCTGCACGTCGGCATGTTCAGCGGCGATGTCGGCCAGCGCGTTGCAGATGTTCTGGAAGCCTTCGCCGAAGTTCTCGCGCCGGTGGCCGGTGACCAGCACCAGGCGTCGCGAGGGATCGAGGAAGCTGAAGCGTTGGGCGAATTCGGCCTGCAGGGTCTGGTCGTTGCGCAGCTTGTCCACCACGGCCAGCAGCGCGTCGATGACGGTATTGCCCGTCACATGGATCGTGTCCGCGGCCACGCCTTCGCGCAGCAGGTTGGCCTGCGAGGCCGGGGTGGGGGCGAAGTGGATGTCGGCCAATGCTCCGGTGAGCTTGCGGTTCATTTCCTCCGGAAACGGTGCATGTTTGTTACCGGTGCGCAGGCCAGCTTCGACGTGGCCGACCGCGATGCGCGAGTAGTACGCCGCCAGGCTGGTGGCCAGGGTGGTGGTGGTGTCGCCGTGCACGAGCACCAGGTCCGGCTGCTCCTGCTGAAAAACCGCCTTGAGCCCGTGAAGGATGTTACCGGTGATGTCGAACAGGTCCTGCCCCGGCTTCATGATGTTGAGATCGTGCTCGGGCACGATGTCGAACAGGCGCAGCACCTGATCCAGCATCTCGCGGTGCTGGGCGGTGACACACACAACGGTCTGCAGGTCGGGATTGGCCTGCAGACCTTTGACCAGCGGAGCCATCTTGATGGCTTCAGGACGGGTCCCGAAAACGAGCATGACTTTCATGATGCGATCGTGTTGTGGTCCGCGAGCGGACCGGGTTCAAAAAGTTGGGTGTAACGGTCGACCATGGACTTGAGGCCGTATTGGGTTTCAACCATACGCCTTGCTTTATGACCGGCCTGTATGGCCAGCCCTTTTTCTGCAAAACAGTGCAGCAGTGCATTGACCAGCGCGTCGACGTCCTCGGATGGGACCAGCCATCCGCTCACGCCGTGTTCAATCAGCCTGGGGGTACCGCCCACGGCTGTGGCAATGACGGGCAAGGCCGTCGCCATGGCCTCCTGCAGCGTGCACGAGGTCCCTTCCGCCTGCGAGGGCAGCACGAACACCCCGAGCGTGCGGAGGACGTCGGCCACGTCGGCTCTGGCACCCGGTAGCCAGGCCAGATGCAGGAGGTTGGCGTCGCGCAGGATGCGTTCCACCTCAGCACGAAGAGGACCTTCGCCGACGATGACCAGCCTGGCATGGCCGGCCATGTCGGGGTACCGCTGCAGGAGTTTGACGAAAGCATGGGCCAGCAGCGGCTGGTTCTTGACAGTCTGCAGTCGCCCGACCGTTCCGACCATCCAGTGCTGACGGGGGTCAAACGGGCAACCGACCACCGCCGACACATCACCCGTAGAGGGTGTAAAGGTCTCGGTGTCCACGCCGTTTTCGATCAAGGTCCGGCGACGGGCCGGAACGCCGATGCGAACGTCCAGGTACCGGTCTAGGTCGTCAGAAACAGAAACGTAGCGAGAGACGAAGGGGCGGTACAGCTTGCGTATCCGCTGGTACTTCACCCGCTCGCCACGGGGGTCATGGGCATCCCATCCATGCTCGGCATGGACACGCAACGGCACCCCGGCCAGCCATGCCAGGGGCACGATCTCCAGGCCGGCAAGATTGCAGGTGTGCACCACATCGGGGGACAGCTCGCGCAGGGTTCTGAAGATTTTGGGATAGAGCGGTATGGCATGCCCCGGCTGCTTGTCCAGGGCCATGAACCGCACGTTGTCCGTGTGAATGCGGTTCTTGAAGTCACTGATGGTGGTGAGCGACATGACCGTGTGCTCGTACCGCTGGGGTGGCAACCGGTTGATCAGCTGGACGATGACGTTTTCCAGCCCTCCGATGGAAAAGCTGTACACCACGTGCACGATGTGTCTGCGACGCGATGTGGCCTTCATGCCGAATCCAGCGACGCGGACTGGCGCAAAAATGCGTCGAACATCACCAGCGTCCACAGGGCGGTGGAATGATCGTGCCGTCCGCCCAGGTGCTCGTCCACCAGGCGGCCGATGGTGGGCCGGTGAAAGTACCCGGTGTCGGCCATGCGGTCGCTGAGCACGGATTCCCGCATGCGTCCGGCCAGCGGCCCGCGCAACCAGCTGGCCAGCGGCACCGAGAAGCCCATCTTGGGCCGGTAGAGCACGTCGTGCGGCAGCAGCGGCTCGAAGGCTTTCTTGAAGACCGCCTTGCCCTCCCCTGCCCGCAGCTTGTGTCCGCTGGGCAGCGTGGCGAGCCACTCGATCAATTGATGGTCCATCAGCGGCTCACGCACCTCCAGCGAATGGGCCATGCTGGCGCGATCCACCTTGGTGTTGATGTCACCAACCAGCCAGGTCTTGTAGTCGAGGTACTGCACCAGCGACAGCGGGTCGTGCGTGCGGGCGCGCGCCGCGTGTTCGCGGAACAGGTCCAGTGCGCGATAGCTGCCCAGCTGGTTTTTGAAGGCGGCCGAGTACAGCGATTCGCGCAGGGGGGTGCGCACGTGCGAAACACTGTGGCAATAGGCCTGCACCGCATCCATGGCCATGGCCTGGAAGGTGGTTTTGGCGCGCAAGGGGCGCGGCGCCCAGTCGGCCTTGGGGTACAGGGCCGCCAGGGTGCCGAACAGGGGACGGCGCAACCCCAGCGGCAGGCGTTGGCGGACCATTTCCTCGCCCATGTGCATGCGGTAGCGACGGTAGCCAGCAAAGCTTTCGTCGCCTCCGTCACCGCTGAGGGCCACCGTCACATGGTGCCGTGCGATCTGGCAGACGCGGTAGGTGGGGATGGCCGAACTGTCGGCATACGGCTCGTCGTAGAGACGTGCCAGGGTGTCGATGAGGCCGAAGTCGTCGCTGCCGACCACCTCCAGTCGATGGTCGGTGTGGTAACGGTCGGCCACCTGCTGGGCAAAGGCCGATTCGTTGAACTTGGGGTCGTCAAAGCCGATGGCACAGGTGCGGACAGGCTCGTTGCTGAGCCCCGCCATGGTGGCCACCACGGCACTGGAATCGACACCACCGGACAGAAAGGCGCCCAACGGCACGTCCGCGATCATGCGAAGGCGCACGGCGTCGCGCACGCGCTCGCGTACCTCGGCCTGGGCGTCCTCAAAGCTGATGGGGTTGTCGCCTGTGAACTGCACGTCCCAGTACGGCGCGGGCGACGGCAACTGGTCCATGCCGCGGCGCAGCGTCAACGTGTGCGCGGGGGGCAGCTTGTGGGCACCGGAGTAAATGCAGCGCGGATCGGCCACGTAGCCGAGCGCGAAGAACTCTTCCACGGCCAGCGGGTCGATGCGGCGTTGGAAACCTGGGTGCGCTGTCAGGACCTTGAGCTCGGAGCCGAAGATGAACGTGCCGTCGGGCAGCAGCGCGTAGTGCATGGGCTTGACCCCCATGCGGTCGCGCGCGAGGAACAGGGTCTGCCGGGGCCGGTCCCAAAGGGCAAAGGCGAACATGCCACGCAGGTGGTGCACGCAGTCTGGCCCCCAGGCCTGCCAGGCCTGGACGATGACTTCGGTGTCGCTCTGGGTGCGAAAGACGTGGCCCTTGGCCTGGAGTTCGGCCCGCAGGGCCTGGAAGTTGTAGATCTCGCCGTTGAAGACGATGCCCACCTGACCGTCGACCGAGAACAGCGGCTGCTGACCGGTAGCCAGATCGATGACCGACAGGCGCCGGTGCCCCAGGGCCAGACCCGGCTCCAGGTGGATGTCGTCTTCATCAGGACCGCGGTGGGCTTGCACGTTGTTGATGCGCCGGGCCACATCGGCGTCAAAGGGACGCACGCCGCGCAGATCGAACAGGCCGGAAATGCCGCACATGGTCAGCGCCCTTGCTGGGTGGTTTGCAGCGCTGTGCGCAGCGGTGCTGCTTGGCTCTGCAGAAAGTCCCCGAGCAACCGATCGGCGTCAGCGACCCGGTCGACCTCAGGCAAACGGTCGTTCAACACGGTGGACAGCACGATGATCGCTGCGTCGTCGCCCTGCCCTTGCATCAGCTGCTGCGCGCCCAGCAGCTTGGCTCGAATGTCACTGGCGATGAAGCGGTTGCCCACCCAGTAGAAACGCCAGACGCGCAGACGCGTGCCATCGGACGTGAGGCTGGCTGAGCGGTCACGAAGCATCGCTGTCTGCACCACCAGCGGCTGACCATCCGCCTGCGCACTGTGCGATCCACTTTGAACCTGTGCCCAGTGATCGTCATGGCTGATCACCAGAGCATTGCTGGACGAAACCAGTTTGCGATCACGGTTTTGCTGGCGGTAGTAGCTGATGCCCAGGTCCACCAGCCGGCCATCCGTCATGCGGAACGTGAGCTTGCTTTGATGGGAAGGGTTCTGGAAAGCGGGTACCCAGGCGCTGGCGTGCGGTGACTGCGCCTGCCAGGGCGGTGCAGCGACCAAGTCGACCACCCTCGGTGGCGCCGGGTTGATACTGGCCTGCAGGCCGCGCAGCAGCAGGTGCGGCGCCACCAGCAGGAGCAAGGCACCTGCCGCCGTCCACCACAACGCCGGTTGTGTGGTGCGTGCCACATGCGACGGGGATGGCACGATGGGGGGATCGGGTTCGATGGGATCCGCCCAGCGGGCACCGATGAACAACATGGCCAGAATCACCATGCCGAAAAACACCCAGCCGTAGATGAGGTGATCGACGCCGGTCGCCAGTTCGTTGCCGGAAAGGTGGCCGATCATCACGATGAGATAGGCCCGCATCCAGTTGGCCAGCAGCGGCACGAGCAAGGCCACCAGCATGAACAGCCAACGCTTGCGCAAGCTGTTGTAGCTGAGGTAAGCGAACAGGCAGCCCACCATGAGAGACGCAATGAGGTAGCGGATGCCGCTGCACGCCTCCACCACCGACCAGTTGCCCGTCGGGATGACAAATTGCAGCCCCTCCCGGTACACCGGGATGCCACTCATGCGCAAGGCCAGCACCGTGAAGTCGGCCGTGCGCTCCATGAGCCAGGGCAACATGAAGTCACCCATGGGCACGGCGAAGAACAGGAAGCCCAGCGGGAACATCAGTTGCCGGGAGATCGCTGTCCCGAAGACGGCCACGAAGCTCATCACCACCATGGCCATCAGAGCCGGATGAACCAAAGCATTCACGGCCACCAGGTCCCCCAGCAACCAGACAAGAGAGACCAGCAGCATGCCCAGAAGCGCCAGATGGCTGGGAACGGGAAGCAGTCCTGCCCATCGCCCCCTGGCCCGCCACGCAAGCCATATCGAGATCAACGGCACCACGTATCCATGGGCGTAGGTGTCCGACTTGGACCACAGTTCGGTCAGGCTGGCAAAACCATCACGAAAGAGCAGCAACTGTCCAACCAACAGCACCACCCACGAGGTGAAGGCCACGCGCCAACTGGTCGCCGCAGCAGCGCCCGCCCGGTGCTTCTGTACGCGATCATTCATGGGTTCGCCCCCTCCCGGATCACCTGCAAACTGCGGTGCAGCGGTGCAAGTTGGTCTGCCCAACTGAACCGGGTCAGGACCGTTTCACGGGCACGTTCAGAGAGCATCTTTTTGTACCGAGCCTGCGTCAGAAGCAGGCCAACCTGCCGAATCCAACCGTCGATGCCATTGGCCACCAGAACCCCGCCATGCTCCGAGGTTTCGATGGCCTCAGCGCAGGCGGCCGAGGTCACCACGGGTTGCCCCATCGACAGGGACTCCAGAATCTTGTTGGGCAACCCAGGTGACACGCGCAACGGCGCCACCACCGCGGCGGCATGCTGCAGGAAGGGCCGCACGTCAGGTACGGTCCCCGAGACGCGCACGCCCGACCGCTCAAGCGACTGGACCTCGGAGGTCGGGTTCCTGCCGACCGCATGGAAAACCGCCTGAGGGTGGAGCTGCCGCAGAGCAGGCATGACCTCTGCAGCGAACCACCGGACGGCATCGACATTGGGCCAATAGTCCATGGTGCCGACGAAGACAATGGCTTGTTCGTCCGAACGAAACGGCGACGCGTGAGGCTGCTCAGGGCTGAAAAACTGGGCATCGACACCATTGCCCATCACCGCCACACGCCCCCGGGACTCGGGTGCAAGGGTTTCGAAAAGGCGGGTCTCCCGGGGTGTCACCAGAAGCGATTGGCGTGCGGTCGCCACCATGCGACGCTCGTGCCGGAACAGGAGTCTGGATTCACGCCGAAGAACCCAGGACATGGGCCAGTTCGTCGCACCGGCAATGCGCCGCCACTTCTGGGAGTCGACGTCAACCAGATCAAGGACGAAACCGGGATGCGAAGCCCCGTGCGGTTGCATATAGGCGGCCATGGGCGAGGACACGACCACGCAGGCATCGATCGCATGCTGTTGCAGTGTGCGTCGTACCCACTGGCGCATGCCACTGGAGCTGTAGTGGCAGACCGACAACGGTTTGTGTTGCACAAGGCCACGGAGCGCCCGTAGCTTGGCCCACGGATGTCTCAAGCGCTCCAGGTGCAGATCCGCACACATCGCCGCCAACGCCGGGACGTGCTCTTCGTCAGCAGGATCGTCCAGAAAGGTGCCCAAAAAAACCTCGTGTTGGCTCCGCAACTGCTCCAGCACGTGGAACGACCGCACTTTGTCGCCCTTGTTGGGCGGAAAAGGCATGCGGTGAACGAGATACATCACTTTGCCCATACCGTCCTTGGCCTGTTTTGGACAAGGCACGGGCCGGCAGCAGATGCCTGAAGCGCATGGGTGTTCATCACAGGACAGGTTGCCCGGAGCGGGCATCCGGCAAGAAGATTGCATCCATGCGCCCCCACCGGAAATCTTTCAGAAGTCGGGCCAATTTGCGCTCGTTGCGGTCAATGTTCACGTAGTGACGGAAACGCGCTTTCGCATCGGCACCGGCTACGCGTGGCTGATCTGCGTCGATTTCCCAGGGATGGAAATAGAAGATGGCCGACTGCCCATCGCGCGCGTTGACCTGCTGCAGCATCCAGCGGGACACGCTGTAGGGCAGCAGGCGGAAGAAGCCTCCGCCGCTGGAGGGCAGGTTGCGGTCAAAGAGACGCAAGGTGGACGGTGGCACTTCGACAAGACCAGGTCGCACTTCGTGGGCGAACCGGGGTGCATCGGGCATGCCATAGTGGTCGTGCTTGACCGGGTAGATGCTTGAGCTGTAGCGGTAACCGGCTTTGACCAGGGTATCCAACGCCCACAGATTGCCGGTGCCAATGGAGAAGCTGGGCGCGCGGTAGCCCTGCACGGGCTGGCCACCGATGTCTTCGAGGATGTCCTTGGCACGCTGAACATCGTCGAAAAACTCGACCTCGGTGAGGTCGCTGGCGCGTTGATGACCATAGCCGTGGCTGGCCAATTCGTGACCCTGGTCCACGATGCGACGAACCATGCCCGGGTAGCGCTCGGCGACCCAGCCCAGCGTGAAGAAGGTGGCATGCGTCTGGTGCTCGGCCAGCAAGGCCAGGATGCGGTCGACATTGCGCTCGACGCGGCATTCGCGCTGATCCCATTCATCACGGCGGATGTAGGGCGCGAAAGCGGAAACCTGGAAGTAGTCCTCGACGTCGATGGTCAGGGCGTTGGTGATGCGGCTGGAACCCATGTTGTGGTCTGCCTCAACGGTCCGACGGTGGTTCTTCAGGTCCGGCACGCAGGCGCCCAGACGACGAGAAGCGCCGCAGCACATCGAGCAATTCCAGCCCCAGGCGCTCCTGGCGCAGCATGCTGCGTTCGATGCGCAGCAGCCGGTCACTCAGCTGCATGGCCGACATCTGGGTGAGCTGGCGCCCCAGGTCGTCGGTCAGCAACGGATCGATGGCGCCCATGCCGCTGTCGCCAAAGTCCATCAGCGGTGCGGGCCGGGAAACCGGCTGCCCGGGCAGGTTGGCCCAGGGGTCGCCAGCAGGCTGTGGATGGGTCTCAGGCACCGCGTTCTCTGCCTGCATTTCCACAATGACTTCATTGACGTCGTCGACCGAAAAGTGGGTGGACTCGGCCAGATACCCCTGCAACAGCAGCCGATCGCACAAGGTGTTGATACGGCGTGGAATGCCACCACAGAACTGGTGAATGATGTGGAACACCGCCGCATCGAAGGTCGGCTTGTCGGTCGCACCGGCGCACTGGAGCCGGTGTTCGATGTATGCACGGGTGTCTTCCTCGTCCAGGGGACCCAGGTGACAGCGCGCTGTGACGCGCTGGCGCAACTGCAACATGCCCGGGCCTTGCAGGATGTCGCGGAATTCAGGCTGACCGACCAGGAACGTCTGCAACAGGGCCTGGTCACCAAACTGGAAGTTGGAGAGCATGCGCAGCTCTTCCACCGCCAGCGGCTGCAGGTTCTGCGCTTCGTCCACGATCAGCAGGCAACGCTTGCCCTGTGTGGTCTGGGTGATGAAAAAGGCCTCCAACGCCATGAGCAGATCGGCCTTGCCAGACCCGCGCACCGGCACACCAAACGCTCCGCACACCAGCTTGAGCGCGTCCTCGGCGCCCAACTGGGTGCTGACGAGATGTGCCGCGACCACGCTGTTGTTGTCCAGGCTGTCGAGCAGGTCGCGCACGATGGTGGTTTTGCCGGCCCCGACCTCGCCGGTGATGACGATGAAACCCTCGCCTCGCATCACGCCGTACACCAGGTACGAACGCGCGCGGCGGTGCGGCTTGCTGCTGAAATAGAACTGGGGGTCGGGATTGAGCTGAAAGGGTTTTCTGCTCAGCCCATAGAAAGCTTCGTACATGGGTCAGAACCGGTGATTGACCAAGCCCGCAATGGACGTCTCGCGATAAGGGCTGGTCGGGCTGTCCTGCACGGTGCGACGCAACTGAACACTGCCCGAGGTGCGCAAGGCCAGTTGTGTGTTCAGGCGCAGGGTCAGGCTTTTGTTGGTGGTCTTCTGGCTCACCAGACTGCCTTCGTTACGCTGCAGGCTCCAGTCGGCGCTGAGCGAGGAGCGTGGCGTCAGGCGGTGGCCCACGGAAAGCCCCAGCGCCTGTTGCAGCACGAAGTCGCTGCTGTCGAAATCGTCGCCCAGTGAAATGATCGACTGCAAGCGGCTGGTCCGACTGCGGCTGAACGTCGCGGTCACCACTGTGCGGCGACCTTGCACGATGGCCGAGAGGCTTTGTGTGCGGGCCAACGTGGCCGACGAAGCCAGAAAACGCTGGAACACTTCGGTGTCGCCCGCAAGACCCAGCGCCAGCAGGTCGGCCTGAACCAGCTGCGCGCGTTTGATCGGGTCGGTCTCTGTGGTGAGGTAGTAGGCGTCCAGCAAGTCGGACAAGGTGCCGACCGAGGCTGTGGCCGCTTGCGTCGGACTGTTGCTGACATCGCGGGCGCCGCGCAGTCGCCAGAGGGTGCGGCCCGTGCGGTACTCCCACTGCAGGTTGTGCGAGTGGCCAAAGTAGCGCTTTTGCAAATCCAGCGAGAGACGACTGCGGGGAGACGGGCGCCAGTCCGCACCGATGCCAGCGATGCCATACGACTCGCGCTGCAAGCTGAGCACGTCGTTGCGCTCGACACCGGCCAAGGCCGTCAGCATCCACTGCGGCGTGAGGGCGTAATTCAAGTTGAAACGAGCGCTGTCCGAGCGGGTCTCGCGGTCGAGCGAGTAGTCCGTGGTGCCAGATTGCGCCTGGAACGACCAACCGAAAGGCCCGCTGAGCGCGCCCTTCAGGAGCAAGGACAGCTCCTGTGACTGGCTGTCGGAGCGCCCTGACTGCCGGGTGTCAGAGCCGGCCATGGACTAGCGCAACTCGTAGTCGGCAGCGCCGACCAAGCGCCCCTTGACGTAAGGCGAAAAACGGTAACTGAAGGTCTCTGAACGGTTGTTGTCTGAAATGCCGCTTCCACCATTCGGACCAAAGGCGGTGATGGTTTCGTCGCTGATCACAGCAGAAGCGTCGACGTAAGCGCGACCGTCCCACAGTTCAACGCTGCCCAGCGCGTTGAGGGCGTGGCCCAGGCTGTCGTCGCTGGTGCCCTGGAAGTGGTGCATCGCGCGCAGGGAATAGTCCAGCGATCCTTTGATCCGCGCACCGTTGGCCACCACCCGAACACCTGGGCTGACCTCGATGACCTGCTCGCTGCGTGCATCCTGAGTGAGCGATCCGTTGCTGCTGAGCGTGGCGCCAGTGGA
>NZ_JBPCSJ010000377.1:0-9614 GCF_051007235.1 Hydrogenophaga sp.
CCGGCAGTTCCACCGCTCGCACAGCCACTGCGCCAGGCCGATGTGGTCCGGGTGCATGTGGGTGACGATCACGCGCAGCACGGGCAGGCCGTCCAGCTCGTGGGCGAAGATCTGTTCCCACTGCGCCTGGGCTTCTTCGCGGTGGATGCAGCAGTCCACCACCGTCCAGCCGTCCACGCCGTCCAGCGTGTCGCGCAGCAGCCAGAGGTTGATGTGGTCCAGCGCGAACGGCAGCGACATGCGGATCCATTTCACGCCCGGTGCGACCACCAGCGTGCGGCCGGGCTCGGGCAGGGTGTCGCCCAGCGGGTAGTGCAGGCGGGCTTCGAGCTGGTCCTTGGTGGGTGCGGTCATGCGGGGCTGGCCTTCCGGGGTGGTTCCGTTAAACTGACGTGACGTTGACGTAAACGTCAAGCTCCAGTGCATTCTAGGGAGCGAACCCCCCGGCGGCTGTCCGGCAGCCGACACCCCCTCGACGACCATGGCGACCCCACAGACCTACACCATCAGCGACCTCGCGCGCGAGTTCGACCTGACCACGCGCGCCATCCGCTTCTACGAAGACATGGGGCTGATCCAGCCGCAGCGCGAAGGGCCGGGCGGCCGCAACCGCGTCTACAGCGCGCGCGACCGCACGCGGCTCAAGCTCACGCTGCGCGCCAAGCGCCTGGGCCTGAGCCTGACCGAGGCCAAGGACATCATCCAGATGTATGACAGCCCGCGCGACACCGGGCCGCAGCTGCGCAAGTTCCTCAGCATCCTGGCCGAACACAAGCGGCAGATCGAAGACCAGCTGGCCGACCTGACGGCCAACCTGGACGAAGTGAAGGTGCACGAGAAAGAGGCGCGGGCGCTGCTGGCCAAGGTGGAGAAGGCCGACAAGGCCTAGACTCGATCACTTCCCCGTTGTCAGGAGCCGGCCGATGAGCCTCGTCGCCACCATCCTCATCGCCTTGCTGGCGCTGATCCACGTCTACATCCTGGTGCTGGAGATGTTCCTGTGGGACACGCCCAAGGGCCGCAAGGCTTTCAACCTCACGCCCGAGTTCTCCGCCGCCAGCAAGGTGCTGGCCGCCAACCAGGGGCTGTACAACGGCTTCCTCGCGGCCGGGCTGTTCTGGGGCCTGTGGCTGGGCGACGAGGGCTTCAGCGTGAAGGTCTTCTTCCTGGCCTGCATTCTGGTCGCCGGCCTGTACGGCGCGGCGACGTCCAGCCGCAAGATCCTGTTCATCCAGGCCGTGCCGGCGGCGCTGGGGCTGCTGGCGCTCTTCCTCTCGCGCTGACCCCGGTCCTGGGCGTCAGCCCTTGTCGGCTTCGTCTGGCCACACCACCTTGCCCTGGCCGGCATCGTTGATGCGCGCCACCAGCGCGGCGGCGTGGGCTTCGGGCAGTTGCAGCGTCACCGTGACGCCCTCGCCGTGCAGGGCTTCCAGCAGCTGCGCGTCGTGCGCGCCCAGTTCGCGGCGCAGCCAGCCTTCCAGCGCATAGGGCAGCACGCAACGCAGCGTGGTCAGCCGGATCACGGGCACTTTCACCGCCCGCAGCAGCGCCTGGGCCACGCTGTCGGTGTAGGCGCGCACCAGGCCGCCCGCGCCCAGCGGCGTGCCGCCGTAGTAGCGCACCACGGTGGCCAGCACGCCCTCCAGGTCCTGGTGGCGCAGCACCTCCAGCATGGGCCGGCCGGCGGTGCCGCCGGGTTCGCCGTCGTCGTTGGCGGCCGACTGTCCGCCCGCCATCAACGCCCAGCACACGTGCGTGGCGCCCGGGTGTTCGGCGCGCAGCGCCGCCACGCGGGCCAGCGCGGCTGCGCGGTCGGGCACGGCTTCCACGCAGCCGATGAAGCGGCTTTTCTTGATGGTCAGGTCGCTGTGGACCGGGGCTTGCAGGGCGTAGGGCATGGGCGCCTGAGCATAGCCCGAGCGCTTGAGGGTTGACCCCCACTTGCCGGCGACGGACCGGCTCGGCCATAATTGACGTTTACGTAAACGTAAATCAAAACCATGACATCCACGACCGATACCGAAGCCCTGCGCCTGCGCGTGCAGTCCAGCCTGGACCGCCAGGGCATGATGCAGCAGCTGGGCGTGCGCCTGCTGGTCGTGGCACCCGGCACGGTGACGCTGGCGCTGCCGTACTCCGAGCGCGTGACCCAGCAGCAGGGCGGCTTCCATGGCGGTGCCATGGGCGCGCTGGCCGACATCGCTGGCGGCTACGCGGCGCTGACCGTGGCGCCCGAGGGCATGGAAGTCACCACCGTCGAATACAAGATCAACTTCCTCGCGGCCTTCCGGGGCGGCGAGCTGCAGGCCACCGGCCTCGTGACCAAGGCCGGCAAACGCATCATCGTCACCACCGCCGAGGTGGTGCACGTGGCGGCCGACGGCAAACGGTCCGACTGCGCCGTGATGCAGCAGACCCTGGTGCCCGTGCCCAAAACCTATTGAACCTTCCACGCTCAACGGAGACATGAACATGACCAACCTGCCCGGCCTCAACTTCCAGCTCGGTGAAGACATCGACGCCCTGCGCGACGCGGTGCGCGATTTCGCGCAGGCCGAGATCGCCCCGCGCGCGGCCGAGATCGACCGCACCGACCAGTTCCCCATGGACTGCTGGCGCAAGATGGGCGAGCTGGGCGTGCTGGGCATCACCGTGCCCGAGCAGTACGGTGGCGCCAACATGGGCTACCTGGCCCACATGGTGGCCATGGAAGAGATCAGCCGCGCCAGCGCCTCGGTGGGCCTCTCGTACGGCGCGCACAGCAACCTGTGCGTGAACCAGATCAACCGCAACGGCACCGATGCGCAGAAGGCCAAGTACCTGCCCAAGCTGATCAGCGGCGAACACGTGGGCGCGCTCGCCATGAGCGAACCCGGTGCCGGCTCCGACGTGATCAGCATGAAGCTGAAGGCCGAAGACAAGGGTGGTTACTACCTGCTCAACGGCAGCAAGATGTGGATCACCAACGGCCCGGATGCCGACACCCTGGTGGTTTACGCCAAGACCGAACCCGAGATGGGCGCGCGCGGCGTCACGGCCTTACTGATCGAGAAGGGCATGCCCGGTTTCAGCATCGCGCAGAAGCTCGACAAGCTGGGCATGCGCGGCAGCCACACCGGTGAGCTGGTGTTCCAGAACGTCGAGGTGCCTGCGGAAAACATCCTGGGCGGTCTGAACATGGGCGCCAAGGTGCTGATGTCGGGCCTGGACTACGAGCGCGCGGTGCTCACCGGCGGGCCCCTGGGCATCATGCAGTCCGTCATGGACAACGTGATTCCCTACATCCACGACCGCAAGCAGTTCGGCCAGAGCATCGGCGAGTTCCAGCTGATCCAGGGCAAGGTGGCCGACATGTACACCGTGCTGCAGGCCGCGCGCAGCTTCGCCTACACCGTGGCCAAGAACCACGACCTGCTGGGCACCGAGCATGTGAGACAGGTGCGCAAGGACTGCGCTTCGGTCATTCTGTGGACCGCCGAGAAGGCGACCTGGATGGCCGGCGAGGGCGTGCAGATCTATGGCGGCAACGGCTACATCAATGAGTACCCGCTGGGCCGTCTGTGGCGCGACGCCAAGCTGTACGAGATCGGCGCTGGCACGAGCGAAATCCGCCGCATGCTGATCGGCCGCGAGCTGTTCGCCGAGACTTGCTGAATGTGGCCCCCACGCTCCGCCGCTGCGCGGGTCGCTGCCCCCCTCGGGGGCGCGAAGTCAGCTTGGGGCGGCCCGGCGCTGAATTCATCTCCCGCGCGGTGACGGTGCGTGTCGCCTAGGTAACATCGCCGCATGAGCACCTCCATCCAGACCCTGATCGACAACAACCGCCGCTGGGCCGCCGAGACCGAGCGCGACCGCCCCGGCTATTTCAGCCAGCTGGCGCAGCAGCAGAACCCCAAGTACCTGTGGATCGGCTGTTCCGACAGCCGGGTGCCGGCCAACCAGATCCCCGGGCTGGAGCCGGGTGAAGTCTTCGTGCACCGCAACGTGGCCAATGTGGTGGTGCACTCGGACCTGAACGCGCTGTCGGTGATCCAGTTCGCGGTCGAGTACCTCAAGGTCGAGCACATCCTGGTGGTGGGCCACTACGGCTGCGGCGGCGTGCTGGCCACGCTGCGCGGCGCGCGCGTCGGCCTGGCCGACAACTGGCTGCGCCATGTGCATGACGTCAAGATGCGCCACCGCAAGCGCCTGGACCACCTGCCCGTGGCGGTGCAGGAAGACGTGCTGTGCGAGATGAACGTGATCGAGCAGGTGGGCAACGTGGCGCTGACCAACGTGCTGCAGGACGCCTGGGCGCGTGGCCAGAAGGTGTCGGTCCACGGCTGGTGCTACGGCCTCAAGGACGGGCTGGTCAAGGACCTGGGCGTGAGCGTGAGCGAGCGTGAAGAGGTGATGCCGGTCTTCCGCAACGCGCTCAAGCGCTACCCCCGCGCCCAGACCTGAGGCGCTGACAGGCCATGTTCCCCCAGCGGCTGGACTCGACCGTGGCCTACGACATCGCGAAAGCGATGATGGACGGCTTCAACCGCCACTACCGGCTGTTCCGCACCGAATCCGCGCGCGCCAAGCACCGCTTTGAAACGCGCGACTGGCTGGCCCAGCAGCGAGCTCAGCGCGAGCGCATCGAGTTCTACGACCTGCGGGTGCGCGAATGCGTGCAGCGCCTGCACAAGGAATTCAAGGCCGACCAGCAGCCCATGGACGTGTGGGAGCAGGTGAAGCTGCATTACATCGGCCTGCTGGTGAACCACCACCAGCCCGAGCTGGCCGAGACCTTCTTCAACTCGGTCACCACCAAGATCCTCCAGCGCGCCTACTTCCAGAACGACTTCATCTTCGTGCGCCCGGCGGTCTCCACCGAGTACATCGAGAACGACGAGCGAGGCGCGCTGCCCACCTACCGCTGCTACTACCCGACGCCCGCCAGCATGCAGGCCGAGGTGCGCCGCATGGTCGAGGATTTCGACCTGCGCGTGCCCTTCGACGACCTGGGGCGCGACGCCGGCCTGGTGCTGGATGCGATGCGCCAGCGCTTCGACCACGTCAAGCTGCGCGCGAACTTCCAGATCCAGGCGCTCTCGGGCCTGTTCTACCGGAACAAGGGCGCCTACGTGGTCGGCAAGATCATCAACGGCTTCCAGGAGGTGCCGTTCGCGCTGCCCATCCTGCACGACCACAACGGCCGCCTGGTGATCGACGCCGCGCTGTTCGGCGAAGACGACCTGCTGATGCTGTTTTCCTTCGCGCGCGCCACCTTCATGGTCGACATGGAAGTGCCCAGTGCCTACGTGCAGTTCCTGCGCAGCCTGATGCCGCGCAAGCCGCGCGCGGAGTTCTACAACGCGCTGGGCCTGGCCAAGCAAGGCAAGACGCTGTTCTACCGCGACTTCCTCGCGCACATGCGCCACAGCACCGACCGGTTTCGCATCGCGCCCGGCATCAAGGGCATGGTGATGCTGGTGTTCGATCTGCCGAGTTTTCCCTTCGTGTTCAAGGTCATCAAGGACTTCTACCCGGCGCAGAAGGACACGACCCGCGAGCAGATCCGCGGCAAGTACCTGCTGGTCAAGCAGCACGACCGCGTGGGCCGCATGGCCGACACGCTGGAGTTCTCCGAGGTGGGCTTCCCGCGCGACCGCTTCACCGACGAGCTGATCGCCGAGATCCAGAAATTCGCGCCCAGCCAGCTGGAGATCAGCGACCGCGACGGCGACGGCACCACCGAGGTGATCCTCAAGCACTGCTACATCGAGCGCCGCATGATCCCGCTCAACCTGTACCTGCAGGAAGCGTTCGACGCGCTGCAGGCCAACGCGGACGACACCGCCGCCCGGTCGCAGCTCGAACGCGCCGTGGTGGAGTACGGCAACGCCATCAAGGACCTGGTGGCCGCCAACATCTTCCCCGGCGACATGCTGTGGAAGAACTTCGGCATCACGCGCCACGGCAAGGTCGTGTTCTACGACTACGACGAAATCGAATACATCACCGACTGCAACTTCCGCCGGGTGCCCGCACCGCGCAACGAAGAAGACGAGATGAGCGGCGAGGTCTGGTACGCGGTGGGCAAGCACGACGTGTTCCCCGAAACCTTCGGCCCCTTCCTGCTGGGCAACCCGATGGTGCGCGAGGTGTTCATGCGACACCACGCCGACCTGCTGGACGCCGCCTTCTGGCAGCGCCACAAAGAACGCATTGCCGCCGGACATGTCTACGACGTTTTCCCCTACGAACGCGACCGTCGCTTCCATGTGCAGGCTGGCAAAGAACTGCTGAACTGATCCCTTTTCCCTTCATCCATCTCCGGAGACTTGAACATGAGCCAGAACACCGATCCCGTTGTCATCGTCGGCGCCGCCCGCACCCCCATGGGTTCGTTCCAGAGCGACTTCGCCGCGCTGTCTGCCCACGACCTGGGCGGCGTCGCCATCAAAGCCGCGGTTGAGCGCTCGGGCGTGCAGGCCGGGCTGGTCGACGAAGTGCTGTTCGGCAACTGCCTGATGGCCGGCCAAGGCCAGGCGCCTGCGCGCCAGGCCGCGCTCAAGGGCGGGCTGCCGCTGTCCGCCGGTGCGGTGACGATGTCCAAGATGTGCGGCTCGGGCATGAAGGCCACCATGCTGGCGCACGACATGCTGCTGGCCGGCAGCGCCACTGTCATGGTGGCGGGTGGCATGGAAAGCATGACCAACGCGCCCTACCTCATGCTCAAGGGCCGCGGCGGCTACCGCATGGGCCACGACAAGATCTACGACCACATGATGCTCGACGGCCTGGAAGACGCCTACGAAGCCGGCCGCAGCATGGGCACCTTCGGCGAAGACTGCGCCGCCAAGTACAGCTTCACCCGCGAGCAGCAGGACGCCTTCGCCATCGCCTCGGTCACGCGTGCCAAGGCCGCGACCGAGAGCGGCGCCTTCGCCAAGGAGATCGCGCCCGTCACGGTCAAGGACCGCAGCGGCGAGCGCGTCGTTTCCGTGGACGAAGGCCCGGGCAAGGTCAAGCTCGACAAGGTCACCTCGCTCAAGCCCGCGTTCAAGAAGGACGGCACCATCACCGCCGCATCCTCGTCGTCCATCAACGACGGCGCCGCTGCGCTGGTGCTGATGCGCGAATCCACCGCCAAGGCCCAGGGCCTCAAGCCGCTGGCGCGCATCGTGGCGCACGCCACCCACGCGCAGGAACCCAACTGGTTCGCCACCGCGCCGGTGGGCGCCACGCAGAAGCTGCTGGCCAAGACCGGCTGGGCCGTGGGCGATGTGGACCTGTGGGAAATCAACGAAGCCTTCGCCGTCGTGCCCATGGCGCTGATGACCGAGCTGTCGATCCCCCACGAGAAGGTCAACGTCAACGGCGGCGCCTGCGCGCTGGGTCACCCCATCGGCGCGTCGGGTGCCCGCATCCTGGTGACGCTGCTGCACGCACTGCAGGCCCATGGCAAGCACAAGGGCGTCGCCACGCTGTGCATCGGTGGCGGCGAAGCCACCGCCATGGCGGTGGAATTGGTGTAACACCCCCTCGCCGCCTTCGGCGTCACCCCCTCAAGGGGGCGCCACTGGCGGCCCGGCCAAGCCGGTTCCGCGGTGGCCCTCGATAACACCCTTCTCCAAAATGCCATGAGCACAGTTCTTGTCATCGGCGCGTCGCGCGGCCTCGGCCTGGAGTTCGTGCGGCAGTACCGCGCAGCGGGCGACCGCGTGATCGCCACCGCGCGGGACGACGAGGGGCTGGAGCGTTTGCGTGCGCTGGGGGCCGAGCCCATGCGGATGGACGTGGCCCAGCCGGCCAGCGCCAGCGGCCTGTCGTGGCAGCTCGATGGCGAGAAGCTCGACCTGGCGCTGTACGTGGCCGGGGTCATCGACCGCGGCAACGCCACGTCCCCGCCCACGCAGCAGGCCTTTGACCGCGTGATGCACACCAACCTGCTGGGGCTGATGCAGGTGCTGCCCCAGGTCATGCCCATGGTCGAGGCGGCGGACGGCGTGTTCGGCGCGCTCTCCAGCAGCATGGCGCAGATCGGCCCTGTGGGCGGCAGCAACAGCTGGCTCTACCGCGCCAGCAAGGCCGCGCTGAACATGGCGGTGAGCAGCGCACGCTTTGACTACCCTGCCGCCCTGCTGGTGGCGCTGGACCCCGGCTGGGTGCAGACCGACATGGGCGGTGCCGGCGCACCCCTGACCGCCGAAGCCAGCGTGCGCGGCCTGCGCACTGTGCTGGCCGGCCTGACGGCCGAAGACAACGGACGACTCATCCACCACGACGGCCGCCGCGCCAGCTCGTGGTGAATCTCCCACCGACCACAAGAGACACAACATGCTGCTGACCCAAGACCAGGAAATGATCCGCGACGCCGTGCGCAGCTTTGCGCAGGAACAGCTGTGGCCACACGCCGCCAAGTGGGACAAGGAACACCACTTCCCCAAGGACGTGCACAAGGGCATTTCCGAGCTGGGCGCCTTAGGCATCTGCGTGCCCGAAGAACTGGGCGGCGCGGGGCTGGACTACCTGACGCTTGCGCTGGTGCTCGAAGAGATCGCCGCCGGTGACGGCGGCACCAGCACCGCCATCAGCGTGACCAACTGCCCTTACAACGCCATCCTCATGATGTACGGCACGCCGGCGCAGCAGCAGCAGTGGCTGGTGCCGGCCGCGCGGGGCGACATCCTGGGCGCCTTCTGCCTGACCGAGCCGCACGTGGGTTCGGACGCCTCGGGCATGCGGACCACGGCGGTGCGCGAGGGCGACGAGTACGTCATCAACGGCGTCAAGCAGTTCATCACCTCGGGCAAGAACGGCCAGGCCGCGGTGGTCATTGCCGTGACCGACAAGGGCGCCGGCAAGAAGGGCATGAGCGCCTTCATCGTGCCCACCGACAACCCGGGCTGGCAGGTCGCGCGGCTGGAAGACAAGGTCGGCCAGCACAGCAGCGACACCGCGCAGATCAACTTCGACAACTGCAGTATCCCGGCACAGAACCTGATCGGCCAGGAAGGCGAGGGCTACAAGATCGCCCTGTCGGCGCTCGAGGGCGGGCGCATCGGCATCGCGGCGCAAAGCGTGGGCATGGCGCGCAGCGCGCTGGACGTGGCCATCGCGTATGCCAAGGATCGCCAGAGCTTCGGCACCGCCATCTTCAACCACCAGGCCGTGGGCTTTCGCCTGGCCGACTGCGCCACGCAGCTGGAGGCCGCGCGCCAGCTGATCTGGCACGCCGCCGCGCTGCGCGACGCCGGCCGCCCCTGTCTGAAAGAGGCCGCCATGGCCAAGCTGTTCGCCAGCGAAGTGGCCGAAAAGATCTGCTCCGCCGCTCTCCAGACCCTGGGCGGCTACGGCTACGTGAACGACTTCCCGGTCGAACGGATCTGGCGCGACGTGCGGGTGTGCCAGATCTACGAAGGCACCAGCGACGTCCAGAAAATCATCATTCAGCGAGCGCTGTAAGCAGGCCCACCCCCGCGCCGCCTGTGGCGTCACCCCCTCAAGGGGGCGGCACTGGCGGCCCGGCAAAGCCGGTTCCGCGGTGCCCTTGCATTAACTGCCCCTCACTCACCAAAAGCCACTCCGTCGCGCGTGCCTCATTCCAGGATGCGGTGGAACCGGATTTGCCGGGCCACTCG